>JASLVU010000019.1 GCA_030741225.1 Candidatus Poseidoniaceae archaeon
AGCCCGTCAGCTATTGCCTCAGATGTGATGAGCAAATGCCTTCGAATATGTTCTGGTCGCATATCATCATCATCATCCGCTACACCGTTTTCAGTCACAATAATCGGTAAATTGAGCCCCTTTACCATTTCAAAAGCGCGTCGCAAACCCTCAGCATACATTGGATATCGAAAATCGGTTCTTTGCTCCCATGGACGAATGAGAGGGTCGATCTCTACTTTCGTAGGCATGAATGGCGTTGCAAGCAAGTGGGTGTAGTAATTGACTCCAATGAAATCGCTGCTGCCTTTGAGACCAGGAATACGCTTGGAGAAGAGTGCAGAAGGAGGTTTGAATCGACCTGTTGACAATCCTTTGAGCCAACAGGTATTGAACAATCCATCGAGGATTTTTGCCTGCAACCAGTGCAAAGGATTCCACCTGCGATAAGGGTCAAACAAATTGATGTTTTTCACCAGCCCAATCTGGCATCGTTGGCCGTTCTTCATCTGCTTCAGTTTACGGTAGCATTGTGCGTGCGCTCTCATGAGATTGAGCGAAACCATTCGTGTTCGTTTGAACGAGCGAACGCCGGGTGGAAATTCACCCAACACATATCCCATGGTAGCATAAACTGCCGGTTCGTTGATGGTACACCACCAATCAACACGGTCACTCAGTAATTCAAACATCTTGCAACAGAATTCAACCCAGTGAATGATGTTGCTTTCTTTTTCAAATCCACCCATTTCATCCCACCAAAGTGGCTGAGTGAAGTGATGCAGAGTGACCATTGGTTGGATGCCTTGCTGCAATAAACCGTCGACTAAATCGCTGTACCATTGGAGCGCATCGTCATTCCAATGACCTTGCTCCGGTTCAATTCTCGACCATTCAATAGAGAACCTGTAATACGAAACTCCAAGATTCTTAATCAAATTGATATCTTCGTCTCTGCGATTCCAGTGGTCACAGGCATCGCCACTGAGTTGTTGACTTTTGGAATTGGGTTCGAATGCGGACCAGTTGTTGATGTTTCCACCTTCAATTTGATGCGATGCAGTAGCTACACCCCACATGAATTCTTTTGGAAATGCAGAACCATCTTTCAAACCGTCATAGTCAGCATCCGTCCAATCTCGGTGCTCTTCGGTCCACATACCTTTGCCCAAGCGTAATTGTTCCATGAGGGTTGCGTTGACGCAACAACCAGCATTTATTGGTAGAGGTGCGGATAGCGGGAGTCGAACCCGCGACAAGAGGTTGGAAACCTCCTATGTTACCACTACACCATATCCGCACGATGTGATGTTCATCCCAGAAGCATCTCCTCTTTGAGGGAATCGGTCTCACTTTCACCAATCAGGGTGTCGGCGGCCGTGGCGGTGGAGGAGGGGGGACTTCCCCGTCAATTCCAAAACCTTCTCGGATTGCTGGAGGTTGGTTGATTCGGTTCATCCGAGCAGTAAGTACTTCACGTGCACGTTCAGTTCGCTCTTCAGCAAGCCTTGCCTTCGCAGCATTACCACGAATCATCAGCATTCCCATGAGCGAGAACAGCACCAGCGCACCGATCATGGCCTGCACAATTGGCATTTCCATGACCTCGTTAAAGGCACTTGATTCATCCGTTACCAGTTCACTATCGTCGACAATGCGAGAATCAAAGACCTTCAACACTACAGAATCAGAATCCATTGCAATATCGGCCCCAGGTTCTTTGATGGTAACGAACAACTGGTATTCGCCTTCTGCACGACCTTCACCATTAAACAACGCTATTTGTGTATCTCCAGTGGTTTCGGTAAACGTGTATGTTTGGACTTGTGTTGAACTAATGATGGAAGAGATTGGCTGCCATTCAGCACGTATTGTCACTCCAGAGAGCACGCTTACAACAGTACAACTGAATGAGAAGGAGTCCTCAGCTGCCAGGTCCAGTTTGAGTTCTTCTGGTGTGCATGTGATGTGTCCTTCAGCAGCATTGCGTGCAGGGTCATCAGGCCAATGGTCAGGTCGAATTGCACCTGCGGAGTTGTTGTCTCCATAACCGTCGCCATCAACATCAACCCACTGGGTCGTCTCATCGGGGAAATCATCTTCATTATCGGCGTATTTATCTCCGTCAGAATCAACGCAACCAATGTTGTTTCCGAGCGAGGAAAGACCGAATTCTTGAGGACATGCGTCTCCGTCGGTTCCAGCAACATTGTCTCCAAATCCGTCACCGTCGCTGTCAAACCACTGCGAAGAGTCGTTAAGCCACAGGTCGTTGGTATCACTGGCTCCATCGCCGTCCTCATCAGGACATCCGAAGACATCGAGGGTTGAAGTTCCGATTTGAGTCGTACAGTTATCGGGTTGAGTTCCGTTTGGATTATCTCCAAACCCGTCACCGTCGATATCAGACCATTGTGTCGGGTCATCAGGGAATGCATCTCCAGTTTGAGATGAGCCATCATTGTCTTCATCATAGCAACCAAAGATGTCAACATTTGAGTATCCTTCAACGGTTGGGCATGAATCGGGTTGGAATCCAGACTGGTTGTCTCCATAGCCGTCACCGTCCTGATCGGCCCACTGTGTAGGTTCAAGTGGTAGAGCATCAGCGCCGTCTGAAGCGTTCCATCCAGGTTGGCCGTTGAGCGGCAAAGTCGGGTCGGAGTATCCATCACCATCGGTATCAGGACAAGCTTTTCTGTCCGCTGTTGAATTTCCTGCTAGATAGATACAGTCGTCTTCAAGGTCATCAAATCCATCGCCGTCAGAGTCTTGTGTTCGTGTAGGGTCGTTCGGGAAAGCATCGCTCTCGTTCGACATGCCATCACCATCATCGTCGACACAGCCGAACCTGTCGATTGTTGAGTTACCAGCTACACCAGGGCACGCATCGGGTTGAGGTCCAGTGGCATTGTCACCAAATCCATCGCCGTCTTGGTCAAGCCATTGGTAGGCCAGATTCGGAAGTTGGTCCAACACATCATCCCAACCGTCACCATCGGTGTCAAGACAACCCATTCGACCACCGTTGGTTGAATTACCGGCTTGATTTGGACAAGCATCAGGATTGTTTCCACCGATATTATCGCCGAATCCATCAGAATCCGAATCGGACCATTGGGAGGAGTCGTTCACGTGAGAATCGATGATGTCCGCCCAACCATCTTGGTCGGAATCCAAGCATCCAAGAACATTGTTCTGCCATGAATCGCCCGTTTCGTTCGGGCAATCGTCAGCTAAGTTGCCTGAAGCATTGTCACCGAACCCATCCCCATCAGAATCTGTCGATTGAGTCGGGTCGGTCTTGAAAGCATCAGAGCCATTGTCGGTTGGCGTCCAATTCGGGTCAGAATCCGAAACACCATCGCCGTCGGTATCGGGGCATCCCTTACGATCAACGGTTGAATCGCCCCAATACAGAGGGCAGTCGTCATCGATTTGGTTGTCAAATCCATCTCCATCTTCATCCGACCATCGCAATGGGTCGTTTATGTGCGTATCAGCACCGTTTGCAATTGTAAAGCCGGCATCTGGGTCTGAATAGGTGTCTCCGTCGGTATCCGTACAACCATAACGGTCAGACGTAGAGTTTCCGTTGATGGAGGGGCAGTGGTCTGGGAACACACCCGCTGGGTTGTCTCCGTAGCCATCGGTGTCTAAATCCGCCCATTGAGTTGGTTCATTTGGCCAAACATCGGCATCATCGCTTACTGTCCAAACCGAGCCGTTGTTTCCAAGCGGGTCAGGGTCTGAGTATCCATCACCATCTGTGTCTGGGCATCCATGTCGGTCTTGAGAAGAGTTTCCGATTGTGGTGACGCACATGTCTGGATTGTATCCCGTGATTTCATCCCCATATCCGTCGGCATCGGTGTCGTTCCATTGCGTTGCGATAAGTGGGAATGCGTCTGCGCTACCAACAGGGTGTGCTGGCCAAGTTGCATCGTAATCGGAATAACCGTCACCATCACTGTCGGGACATCCAAGCCGGTCTATCGATGAGCGAGGGGCAGCAGCAGTCAACCCGTCGTTCACACATGCATCTGGGTTGTTACCCGTTTGGTTGTCTCCGTAGCCATCGCCATCGGTGTCCAACCACTGCGTGTTGTCGTTCGGGAATGCATCTGCAGTTCCTGCTGGGTGTGCTAAAGAGGTGGCGTCCGCATTCGAGTATCCATCACCGTCGGTGTCTGGACACCCGAGGCGGTCGATAGTCGAGGTACCGGGATTGTTGATACAATCGTCACTCGATGTTGCAGGAGGTGGATTGTCACCGTATCCATCGCTATCGGTGTCGTTCCACTGTGAACTGTCTCCAAGGAAAGCGTCAGCACCGTTGGCTACCAACCATACCGAGCCGTTGGTTCCGCTTGGGTCAGGGTCTGAATAACCATCTCCATCTTCGTCAGGGCAACCGTTTCGGTCGCCGTTCGAGGTTCCAGGCACTGTTCGACATGCGTCAGCACCTTGAGCAATCGTCCATCCTCCAAGATTTGTTTCCGCATCTGAATAGGAATCCATGTCTGAATCTAAACACCCATAGCGGTCACCGGTTGATGTTCCAACATCGGAGGGACAAGCGTCAGGATTGTTTCCTCCAGCGTTGTCTCCATAGCCATCGCCATCTTGGTCAAACCATTGTGTGGCGTCGTTGATGAACATATCAGCTCCTTGAGCGATGGTCCAGTTGAATGTTGGGTCTGAGTATCCGTCACCGTCAGTGTCGACGCATCCCTTTCTGTCGATGGATGAAGTTCCAAATGTGAAAGCACATTGGTCATCTTCGTCGAGGGTTCCGTCAAAGTCAGCATCCTTGGTCAAATTGACAAGTTCATAATCGGCGCTTACGGCAACCGAGAAGAATTGAGGTCCACTTGGAACACTAGTTCCCAAAACATGAACTTCCCAAACACCTTGGGCTGGTGAATTGAACGTTAGACCTTTGAGATTGTTGACGTTATCTGAGAGGTTGGTCCAAACGCCACTCGGATTTTTAATCGCAAGGTCAACATCGTTGATGAGATTCGCAGAAACCGTTGGGCTGCTCACCGCATCGTTGTAAGAGAGTATGACTTTCAGTTTAGGTGCATTCGAGGGAACAGTAATGCTCCAACCTCTCTCTTCCCCCGTGGAAAGTGATTCTCGGTCAACAAATGATGAATTTTTAGCATCCCACATATTGATGCGCCCCCAACCTTCATGATTGTTTGGAGCAGTTTCACCAGCACCGTTGGTAACATCGTTGTACTGTCCCATCATATCCACTGCAGTTGCAGCAAAAATTCCTTTGACAAGTGCAGATGATGGGTTTGGATGATTGATGTTTTGAATGAGGTGTTCGAGAAGTTGAGCGGTTGCTCCAGCAGCAACTGGAGTTGCCATACTCGTGCCACTCATGAAGGTGTAATCACCACTGCCACTACTGGAAGAACGTGAGCGGGTAGACAGGATGTTTGTTCCTGGTGCAGAGAAGTCCGGTTTGAGCCGTCCATCGTCGGTCGGCCCTCTTGATGAGAAAACCGCCATGCCTGAGATGTTGTTGGATGCCGAAACAGGCCATGAGCCTGTAGCATTGGATCTGAGATTCTCACTTGCACCGATTGAAATAACATTCTTTGCAGTAGCAGGAGCACCCATGCTGTCCAAGTCAATTTCACCATCACTGTCTGCATCTTCACCTTCATTGGCAGCAGCAAACATGATGACCAAGTGGTCGTGCTCTAAGGCACTCAAATCCGATTGCATCGAACTGGTTGTGTAGTAACCTGCAACGGAGGAGCCCCAAGAGTTGGTGTGGACACGACTACCGTTACTGACAGCCATATCAAACATGTCACCAAGGTCATTCGGTATTCCACCTAAACCGCCGTTGTATTCTAGAGAGTGGACCAGCAATTGAGCTTCGGGAGCCATTCCTTGAACATTCGGCCAAATGCTTCCGTCTCCAAGGACCGAGCCAGCAACGTGCGTACCGTGACCATGGTCATCTTCTGCAGTATCGTCACACGGTCCAGGGTTGCTTGGTGAAGTCCATGTGCAAGCAGAAGGAGGCAGTGGGAACGAATAAATGCCTTTGATGTGGTCTCTGAAATCAGGGTGCATGTTTGAGTTGTTGACGCCGTTGTCAAGCCCAGTGTCACCAACAGTAACCACAATTCCAGTACCATTAACGCCAGACCAACCAGCTTTAGCGCCGTTCATCAAGGTCGTATTTTGCACATCATCTGTGTTGATAATGGTTGCAGCAACATCATTGTTGACTCTGAAGTAAGGTTTGGTTTCAATCCATTCGATGGATTCTTGCATAGCCATCCATTCAATTGCAGAGGTTTCAGCAATGACGGTAACAAATCTGTTCGAGTGTGAGTCAAAGATGATGTCGCTTCGAGTAAGCATGCCTTCAGGGAGTTCGTTGCCTGAAAGAACAATGTTTACAATCGCCTTTCCTTCAACAGAATACGGATTTTCATATTGCTTTTCTTGACCTGTAATGCCTCGGACGAGGTCTTCGCGAACTTTGTCTACACCGTCAATTTGAACCAATCCTTGGACATCAAGGTTGTACAAATCATCGGTTGAATGCCCATCGAGTTGGCATTGGAATCCGTTTGGTGGGACAAAGGTGTGGCAGTTAATGCCTGCATCAGCAAGTTCGTAGAACCATTCGGTTGGAATTGGTACTTGGTGAGTGAGGACGAACCATCCAGACAGCTTGTTGCTTTGGCCGGTCCATGAATTCCAATCTTCGACAGCAACGACGCCAGCATCACGATAGAGAAGGTGAATCGAACCTGCACCGTCTTCAGCATCGAACCAACCGTGGGCCAAGTCTCCACTGGGTGTGAGTCCAATCGAGCTAAAGAGGTCCAAATCTGCATCCGTTTCTATCTCGATATTCGGAGTTGAAGAGGGTGCTGCGTAGGTAATCGGGGCGATTACTTGGATGAGCATCAGCGCGGAAAAAGTGATTGCACGCATTCGTCGGGTCGTCGTCATGGTTCAAGACAGACGCGGCTCCCAAATGAATGATTTGATTGAAAGATGAACCAACTTCTCGCTTGAGAGGGTTCAAGAGTCTCCGATTGTGGGGGGTATTTATGTCAAGGCGTTCCAACCGGGGTCCGAAGGTAGAATCCTTAGCGCCTGAGCAACTTAACGAAGGAAGACAGGTACTTGGTAAGCAGATTTGGAGAATCCTGCCCTATGCAAAAGCCTATCCTCGAAGAGTCCTAAGCGGAATATTTGCAAACATGGCTGCTCGTTTTTTCGATTTGATGCCTCTGGTTGCAATCGGATTTGCAGTCGATTATTTCACTTCAGATTCGATGTCTGGTCCACAGTTGATTCAAGACATGGTCCTGGCCATAAGTGATAACGCTGCGATTGGCTATGGAGTACTTGTTTTCCTCGGATTCTTTTGTCTAGCGGTGTTTCAAGGAATTTCGGAATATTCTTGGCAAACATTGGGTTACAAGATTCAGCATGATTTGCGAATGGATGCTACCCGCTCTCTCATTGCGATGGAGGCGTCATACTATGATAGCCGTCAAACGGGGCAAATCATGTCTGTACTTTCCAGCGATGTCAATCAGTTAGAAGATATCGTTTCAGATTCTTCAACTTCTATTATACGAATTATTATTACCTTTGCTGGTGCCTTTTTCATCCTGCTTTCCATGTCATGGAAACTTGCTGGAATCCTGTTTGGACCGATTGTACTCATCGTTCCAATCGTGTATTGGTTCACCACCAGTGTTCAACGCAAATACCGCAAGCAAAGAGAATCGACTGGAGATATTCATGCTGTTCTTGAGAATCTTATTTCGGGGATTTCAGTTGTACAAGCTTACAACGCCCAAGATTGGGAAACCAGGAGAGTTGCTCGAGAATCAGGCTCTTACCGTGACCAAGCGATGGGTGCAAGCAAAGATCGAAATCGGTTTGTTCCGATGATTTATGTTATTGCCGGAATCGCCTTCGGGCTTCTGGTTACTGCTGGCGGCTATCTGGCTCAGAATGATGAAATCAGTACAGGGGAACTGGTTACCTTTTTGCTCATAAGCACCCGTATGACAATGCCTATGTTCATTTTTGGAGTTTTGGTGAATCAACTCCAGCGTGGAGAAGCCGCAGCGAGCCGTGTGTTCGCAGTTGTGGATTTGGAGCCTAAAATTACCGACTTGGAGGATGCTGTTGAACTCGAAGAGGATATCGTTTCGGTCGAATTCAAAGATGTTCACTTCACATATCCTGAAACAACAGTGAAGGTCCTTAGTGGGATTTCTTTTACTGCAAATGGAGGTGATTTTGTTGGAATAATGGGTCACACAGGAGCCGGTAAAACGACGATTTTGAAACTGCTGATGCGCTACTATCTGCCAGACAGCGGCATGGTTCTCATCAACGGTAAACCGATTAGCAATTACACACTTGACTCGGTGCGTGACAAAATCGGTTTTGTCAGTCAAGAACCGTTCCTGTTTTATGGCTCGCTCAAAGACAACGTCATGTACAATCAAGAAGCAACCGATGAGGACTTGGAGAATGCACTTCGTCTCGCAGGAGCATGGGACTTTGTCGATGATTTACAAAACGGAATTGATACAATGGTCGGCGACCGGGGTGCGAAATTAAGTGGCGGCCAGCGAGCCCGAGTTTCTCTTGCGCGTGCATTACTCAAACAACCGAGTCTGTTAATTTTGGATGAGGCTTCAAGTGCTTTGGATGCAGAAACAGAGCGTAGGATTCAAGAGAATTTGCTGGCCAGTGGCAGTGACAGAGCGACAATTGCAGTTGCCCATCGTTTGAGTACAATTCGAAATGCGAACGAGATACTGTCGATGGTAGATGGGGCTGTTGTCGAGCGAGGAAATCACGATGAACTTGTGGCTGCAGATGGTGTTTATGCAAGTCAATGGACCATTCAGACTGGAGACTTGGCAGGCTTATCGCCGATTGAAGAATCTTAGAGCCGTTCCCGAATTGGTCGCAAGACTGCGGTTTCAACAAATCCAGTTTCCTCGTGTTTCATGACACGATCACCGAAAATTATCCCCATCGAGATGAGCACGAACAACGGAACTCCGATGATGAGTGCCCACAATGATGCTGATAAATTGTAAATGAACACGCTTTCCATTACTTCAGATACTACAATGATGGCTACAAACAAAATCACCCGCACTACCACCAAACTGAATCGTATGAGTGACCAAATTTCTTCTTCATCGGTTTTGTTATCTGGGGCGTCAAGAGCCGCAATTCGTTCATGAATCCGACTCGCCATGTCAAGCAATGAATTCAATTCTATCAAATGCTTTACCCTCAAAGTGAGGTTCAATTTGGCGTTTTTTCGACGCTTGAATTTACGCCGTTCGAACTCTATCGTCGATCTGCGAGCCTTCTCCAGCACGTCCACCGGTTCGTCGAATTTCTCTCCATGCTTTGATGACGCCTTGGCCGTAAGCCCACTGTGCTAGGAACACAAACAGTGGTGCAAGGAATACGGTGCCTAGAGAGCGGTGCGGTGAGGTGCCAATAGCAGCACCCAACCAACTGATTGCGATGTACAGGCAAACGAGCCCCAACGGTATGTGGAAGGCAACTCTTGAGAGGTTCCATTCGCCGGAGAGTGAAAACCAGAGTTCAGCATCGGCTCCGCCAGTAAGTCCACCATACAGCATGGCAATCAGGGCGCTAACCACCAAAACGGGGAAGAATCCAATTGCAGTATGTGACCAAGCAGAGATTTCAGGCCATCGTTTGTTCGCAACCATTCGAGTATAACCATAATTTCGCATTTGCTTCATGTACGGTTTGAATGGGCGTCGACGACGGTGAGGCATGACGTTTGAAGGGTCGATGAACAACTTGTGTCCTGCTCGCTGAATTTTCGCATCAAGAACGACGTCTTCAGCCCCGATGCAACCGGGTTCAAAGAAGTCCACTTCTCGAAGGTTCGCCATTCGGTGAGCACAATTCACTCCTGGATTGTGAGTGATTGGGACCAATTCACCTTTTGGTTGGGCGCCGTAGCGGGTTCCAGCGGTCATGAATTTCGTGCAAAAAGCCACATCGGCACATTTTGCGCCGAAGGGGTCGTCATCTGGAGCGAAGTTCGGGCCTCCAACAGCACCTACTTCGGGGTCTTTGAACCATCGAACCAGTTTTTCAACCCAGTCAAGAGGTGGAACCGTGTCGTCATCTGTAAACAAGACCAAGTCGTGGTCCATTTGTCGCAGAGCGAAATTGCACGCGTCAGCACGGTTTCGAGAAGGGTCGTCAATCCAAGTAGCGCCGTACTTTTCACAGACTTCCTTGGTGTTGTCTTTTGATTTCGAATCCGCAATCACGATTTCAAAATCAGAATAGGTTTGTTTTGAGAGTCTTTCAAGAACGATATCCAGTTCATCAGCGTTATTGATGGTGGGTATCAAGACTGCGATTTTGAAGGCTTCACCGTCTTCTTTGAGCAGTGGGGACACGGAGCCAGTTGCTTCGCCCATGTGCAATGGAATCCGACCGCCCATATCAAGGCAAGGTAAAATTAAGCACAGGTTTGTATTTTATTCGTGCGCGGAAAACGTGGTTTTTCAAAAATACCGCGCCGTACGGGGTGCATTTTATGGTTCACGGCTGTTAAGTTCATAAGCCGTCGAAAGTGAAGGGAGATTAGAGAGGGGTGTATCTCATGCTGAACGTCACGGCCCGACAGGACTTGATGAGCAAAATAATTGAAACATTAAGTGTAGTTGTAGAAGATGCGAGATTTGATTTTGGCGAAAACGGACTTCAAGTTCGAGTTGTCGATCCCTCGCACGTTGCAATGATTCAGATGGACATCGATGCAGCAGCATTTGACACTTGGGAGCTCGACCAGACCAGTCTGGGTCTCGAGATTCGTAAAATCAAAGAATTGGTGAGTCTCGGTGGTCCAACCGATCTTATTGAGATGGCATATGGAGATGACACCGGCGTTTTGACCGTGAATCTTGGAAAAATAGACCGCAACATCCGTCCTCTTGACAATTCAACAATGCAACCTCCAACACTTCCGGCTCTTGAATTACCTTGCAAAGTTTCGCTGTCTGGCGCAGATTTCACACAAGCGCTTCGAGCCGCTCGTCAGGTAGGAGATTTGGTGAACTTCAGCATCGATCAGAACTCCTTCACTGTCCACGTACAAGGACCAACCGATTCAGTGACTGTTGCTTTTGACAAGGAAGAATTGCACAACTTGGAGTGCGAAAATCCTGCTCGAAGCCAGTACTCGTTGACCTACCTCATACCGTTGTCCAAGATTTTTGGTAACATCGAAACCGTCGATATTGGGTTCGGAGAGAACTATCCTCTCTCGATGACTTTCAATTTCCACGATGGTGCGGCTGAAATTCAGTATTTCTTGGCTCCACGAGTCGAAAACGATATTTGAATCGCCGAAGGTGAATGACCTTCAGTATTCTCGCCATCCATGAGAGCATTCTTTGCAGGTCAGCATACGGGTTTCCGGTTCATCTGACGAGCGAGTTTGTTCCAAGTATGAATACACCTCAATACTGTCGCATTTCGGGCACATGTAGGTGCCGGAGGTGAGCACACCGTGGATTTTATCGGAATCTTTGATGACTTCATAGACTCGTGTTTCAGTTTCGGTACTGGATGTTGCTTTTGACAAATCGACATCCTTTCCATCTAAGCCTTTGATGACAATGTTTGCTGGGCCCTCGTATCCGCATTTGTAGTTCGTACACTTAATGTCACCAGACGGTGTAGGGAAAGAGAGCGTTCCGCATTGTGGGCAAAACATAGAGAAAGGCCACAACTACGAATATTTATCCTTGTCGGAACTTCAACAAGCCAGTTGCCTTATTCTGATTGCAACTGTTGTTGTACGTGGATTGTTGCGACAGTGGGAAGGGTGAAGACATGTTGCTTGTTCGCAGATGTATGTGGCTGTGGTATGATTGGCGTGCAGCAGCGATTGCAGACGATGAAGGTACAATTCTAGACGACGAACAGTGGGATGGTTTTCTTGATCAACGTTCGGTTGTCGCACGTCTTGAGTGTATTGCAGCAGGAGGGCTTACTCCTGAAGCACGAACACTTCTCGAGCGATTCCCCGATGCTCGACCACGAGTGCACGGTGAGAGCGACCTTCCTCAAGCAGACTGGCCGTTGCCAAGCCAAGAGGCACAGCAAGCCGTCGACCAAGCAGCCATTGCAATGGCCACACACGGTGTTGCACAAGCTGCTGGAGATCCTGACCGTAGGCTTGAACACTTGATGCGAGCCAGTGATGAGATGCGAAGCACCTTCATCACAATGGAGGCCCGACTCGTAGAGTGGGTTGGGTTATTTCTCCCTGAGGCGCGTTTTGGCACAGACCGTTCAGCGCTTGGTAAAACCGTATCAGAAGCGGAGTCACTTGAACATCTCTCCAAAACCCTTGATGTGTCCTTACCGCCCGTGGGACCTGGAAAATCCGAATGGAAATCACTGAAAGAGTGGGGTCAAAGCGTATCTGTTTTCAGAGGGCAATTGGACCGATTGGAAAATGCTATTCGCAGTCTTTCTGAACAGCATCTGCCATCGTTATCTGCATTGCTCGGTCCACTCTTGGCTGCTCGTCTTTGTGTCGAAGCTCACGGTCGTATGCGTCTGGCTCGACTGCCTGCTGGAACACTGCAAGTTTTGGGTGCCGAAAAGGCATTTTTCAATCATCTCAAGACAGGTGCGCCACCGCCCAAGCACGGCCATATATTCATGCATCCGTGGATTTCTCGTTCACCGCGTTGGGTACGAGGAAAAATCTCACGAACAGTTGCCGCCAAGGCGAGTATTGCTGCTAAAATTGATGCCTTCGAAGGTGAACCTTGGGGCGAACAGGAGATGCGTGATCTTGAACAAAAGGTGGAAGATATTCGTCAAGCACATTCTTCACCGCCCTCTCGAAGAGGCTGAGGTGAGTCCATGGCGAGGGGCAACAACAGGCGTCGAAGCATGCTGTCATGGGCAGTGATGAAAGACGGTCGAACATTGTGGACTCTTAACGCAGTTCCTAAGAAAGCCGTCTACGGTGAATCACTTCGTAATTTCTCGGGAACGGAATTTCGTCGCTGGGACCCTACAAGGTCGAAACTCGGTGCTGCGCTTGTACGAACCCGTAGAGCGCCCGAGTTGCTCTTGCCTGAAGAAGGCACCACAGTGCTCTACCTCGGTGCTGGTCACGGCACTTCCATCAGTCACCTGCACGACCATCTGTGCGGTGCTGAAAACGACTTGTCAGGACGGCTTGTCGCCGTTGACCTTGCACCCCGGTGCCTTCGTGAACTGACGCACATGGCCAAGAGTCGTCCAGGACTTGTTCCTGTTTTGGGGGATGCCCGTAAACATGCAGCATGGGGTGTTCTGTTGCCTAGGAAGGTCAACTGGTTGTTTCAAGATGTTGCACAAGCCGGTCAAGTCGATATTTTCATTGCTGCTTGTCGTCGATTTTTAGAGCGAAATGGAACTGGATTACTTTCGCTTAAGGCAGCCAGCGAACGGTGGACTGGAGAGGGTGAGGAAGCGCTTTTCACCTCCGTCGAACAGACACTTGAAACCTCAGGTTTTGACGTTGAGGAACGAATTGAATTGGCTGGCTATGAAGACAACCATGTCCTTTTTGCAGTCCGCAAGTTGGAGTGAGTGTATGCCCGAATTACCTGAAGTGGAAACAGTTCGCTCAGGATTGGAACAAGCTTGGGTTGGGCGCACAATTCTTGAAGTCATACTGCGACGAGACGGATTGCGTTTTCCTTTCCCAGAGAACATGGCTAATGTTCTCACAGGGGCTAAAGTTGAGTCGGTTCGTCGTCGTGCAAAATACCTTCTCATCGATACGAGCAATGGCTATGTGTTCCTTTCCCATCTTGGTATGTCAGGGCGATACACATTGATTACCTCATCCGAGGTCCCTACATATCCAGTACATTCTGCAGGACCTGCACATTCGAAATTCGGTAAGTTGACTGGGTTTGACGGCCGTCATGACCACATGGAATTTCGTTTTGATGACGGTTCTGTTGCCGTCTACACAGACCCTCGAAGATTTGGGATTGCTGATGTGTTTGAGCGAGCAGAAGAGCCGATACAATCCTTGCTCGAGCACCTTGGTCCTGAACCGCTTGAACAGTGGAACGCTGAAGATGCAGCACGCCGATGTCAGGGTAAAAGGTCACCAATCAAGACCACGCTTCTTGACCAACGGTTTGTTGTTGGAGTAGGCAATATTTACGCTTGCGAAGCTCTCCACCGTTCAGGGATTTCTCCCACTCGCATGACAAACAGTTTGGTTCGCAAAAACGGTAAACCCACGAAAGATTTGACACGACTGGTTAAGGAAGTGAAAGAAGTCTTGCGTGCTGCTATCGAAGTTGGAGGTTCAACTCTCAACGATTTTGCCGCAGTTGATGGGACTTTGGGTTACTTTGGCCATCATTTTCAAGTCTACGACCGTGAAGATGGCCCATGCCTAAAAGACGGTTGCAACGGTACGATTGAGAGAATTACGCAGAGCAATAGGTCGACGTTTTTGTGCCCGCGATGCCAAAAGAAGTAATCAGATAAGGCTGGATATGACGCTGACAGCAAAGAACCACAAAGCCACTGCCGTGATTTTGTAAACGTAGTCTCCTTTGTTGCGCAATGCTTCCAATGCAGGAGTTCCGGTGAGGACCAGTGCAACCAAAACATACCAAAGCGTATCAATTGCCATTCCGAGCAATCCAATGGCGAGTTTGGTTTCAAAACCCATTTCCGGATAGAGTTTCAAGACTTGGGCCAATATCGCAACCAGAAATAAAGCAATTTTCGGGTTGAAAAATGCGATTGCAAAACCTTCACTGAATCCTTGCCGTTGATGTTTTCCAACATCGGTGCTGATCTCTTGCATTCCGTCAACCTCAGCGTTCCACATTTTGACTCCGTAAAAGACAAGCAAACCAACTCCAATCATTTGAAGAATCAGAAAAGTGTTTGGTGATTTGTCGAGAAGCAGTATCAATCCAAATACAGCACTGCCAGCATAAATCCCAAAACCAATTCCATGACCCACAGCACAAGCAACACCCTGGCGTCTGCCACCGATGAGTGTGTTGCGCAAAACAACGATGAGGCTTGGACCTGGGGAGGTCGCTCCGAGGATGAAGAACACGCTTGCAGCAAGAATCGCTTCCCAAACAATCGGCTCCATGACATGGCGTAAAGTCGCCGTGTCATCAACACTTCTCTATTCAAGAATCATAGCCCGTAAAAGAACAGGGTTGAAGGGCGGTCAATTGACAAGCGTTCTTCGGTTTCTTTTGACACGCGCAAAAAATCATTGTGGAAATTTCGGCGCCTCATCACTCTTGAGAATGCAATTCGCAGGGGGTGGTCTGTTGTTTCTTCACCGTTAAGATGGTCTCGTTCTGCCATGGTTGACCATCAACATACTCCCTCTTTAAGGTTCGCTTTCCTGCATCAAAAAGAAAATACCTTCTGTTTTCCGGTAATAATTTGCCTTTTTTCCGCATCTGAGTGTCATTTTTCAATAAAAAGTCGCATAGCCCCCGATTTTAGGATTGAATTGTCCTTCTTCCGCCCTTTCGACCTGAATCTTTCTTGAACTTTGGTCGCTCCAACCTCGCGAGTAGGGTACCTTGCCGGGAATGAATTCGGAAACCGGTTGGCCCAGCAAGTCGAGGAGGAAATCGCTCATTTTCTGTGCCAGGTCCAAGACGAATACGTTTTCCGTGGTGTGTCCAATCAATTTGCTCCTTCGATTCTACATTGCTAGGACTTTGCTGTTTTTTCGCTCTTTGCTCCAAGTGGGCGAATGAACGATCATCAGGTGATAACACAACACCTGCCATTCTCAGTCGTTGTCTTGCCTTTTTCTCCATCACGTGCTCTTTTCTGCGGCTTGCTTGCAAGACTCCAAGACCGTAATGTTCAGCAACCCATGCTTCTTTTCTTCCCTCTGGCTGTCGCCAATATTTTTTCCTTTTTTGCCGCCCGAGTTCAACATTTCCAGATTCAAACCATCGTTCTGAGCGAATAGTCGTCTGCTTTATCACTTGCAAACGCGTTAAATCAAATGCAGCTAGGCCTGGAGACACGTGATTGTAAGCGCCGATATCCATAGCGACCCAAGCCGGGCGACCATCTTCAAGTTTGAATTCAGAAAATGCTACTTCGCCCGCTTTCTTACCAACTTTTGTGGTCGTTGAATGGCCAAAGAGGACCATTCGCAGTGGGTCAACCGGCTTGTCATGCCGAAACCATCGTTTACGAATCCACAACAATTCTTTCTCACCTTGAGCATCGAGCGGCATCCGCGGGTCGTATCCCGCATGGACCAATCGAACATTATCAAGCACAATTTGAGTGGGAAGA
>JASLVU010000001.1 GCA_030741225.1 Candidatus Poseidoniaceae archaeon
TGAGACCCACTGCTGCAACAGCAGGAGGGAGAAGTTTCTCCAAAGTTGCTGCTCGTGCCAAATACAAAACCAGTGAGACAAGGCCAACGAACATCAAAAGGATGAGGTTCATGGTTTTATCAGGCATGTATTCTGAGCCGGTAAGGGGTGTAGTGGTTAACGGATCCAAGGCAATCATTACGAAGAAGGCCGTCAAGAATCCCATCATCATGGTGAGAAGTTTTCCCGGCAATTGTTCTAATTGCTCCAATTGGCTTTCGGAAGCACCTTGTTGACGCTTCTTTTCCGATGATTTTAGCAAAATCGCAGAAGATACAACTATGAAAAACGCCCATGAAGATGAGTGGCCATATGTCCAAGAAAAGAGGAGTGCAAACACGCCCCAAACTCCCATAAGCGTCTGTGGTTTTCCTAGATGTCGTTCAAAGTATACCATCAACGAATGACCAATCAGTAAACCGCCGAGAACAAGAAGTAAGCCGTACACTGGCAAGGCACCGGGGCGAACGACGGCCCAAGTAGCAATCAACGAAAGAAGAAAACTCAAGTTCCAAAGTTTAGCAAAACCTGAATCACGAAGTCGAGCGCCTATTTCTGAAAATCCAACGAGCCTTGCTGCTAGATTAAGCCCAACATGTCCGTGACGGAGATTGACCCAAATTTGTTGGACAACAAGGAGTCCCATCCAAATAGATAAATCGATTTCATCGAGAGAAATAGGGAGCAAATCAATTGAAATTATCCGTGAGTCTGCGTCCGTTGCAAACATAAGAAGCCAAAGCCATGGTCCGAGAACGGCTGTACCTGCAATCGAAGGTGAAGAGCGCAAGATGGCCAATCCGGAAAGGCCGAGCCACACGATTGCTTGTGTTGCCAGCAACAAACGACCGCCACTCAAACCCTCTCCAGCGGGAATAAGTAACGTCAGTAATCCGACAAGAACAAGACCGCCAAGCCAAATGACATGGTCGGATACTGATGTTTGGTTTCTCAGAAGTGCAATAGCTGTAAACAGTGATGTGAAGGCGGCATAAACGCTGTAGCCATCCAAATCGAAAGGCAAGGCTGTGTCCAATACGCCCGAACTATAAATCGACAATCCAATCAAAAGAAAAGGCGCAGGGAGAATGAGATAAGGTGCAATGTCTTTGAGATGAACACCACGGACAACAAGATATGAGCCAGAGAATGCGGAAATGAGGAGAATAAGTTGCGCTAATGCATAGCCTGTTTCTAACCGGTGTGCGGCAATAGCCAACAATGCCCCAATCATGCCCAAACCGACCGATACCGCCCAAAGCGACGGTTTGCCGAGGCCAATGCCTTCAAACGCTTTTGAAAACCAATTCTCTTCAGAAACAAAACGAGCAGCAATCGTGGCATTGGTAGCGGTCACAAACGTCATCAACAAGAAAAGAAGTAAATCGTCTTCAAAAGAAATTAACTCCAATCCTACGAGCTCCCAATTGTTCGATAATGCGTGGACACCAACCCAAAGATAGGATGAAGCAATACCGAGACTGGCAAGATTTCCAGAACCGCGATAAATGGCTAAACCGTGCATCAGTATCGTGCCAAACGCAATCATTGAAGCGACGCCAAGTTCGCCGTACAGCGCCCCCGCAGCACTTCCAACAATCAGAAGGATGAGAGTCGCCTGAGCAGCAATAGCATCCTCGTCATGGCGTTGGGCAATAGCCACATTCATTGAAACAATGGACATCAAAACGATTCCTAAGGTTTCGTTACCTCCAAATGGAGATTGGTCAAACCAACCCCAATGCCATGCATCGAGCGCTAAGCCGTAGAAAAGTTTCATCGAAATGATAACCCAGGTTACACCCAAAAGGCGCATATTTGGGTTTGGAATCCATCGTTCTCCAAGGTAAAGGCCGAAAACGCCCATTGCAAGAAGGCCTACTCCGCTTGGAATCTCTGGAAGAACAGTTCCGACTATTGCCCCAATTGCAGACCAAGTAAGAACCATGGCGACCAAAAGGCCGAAACCTAACCTCTTCTCTCCTTCAACAGCCAAATCCGTTACACTATCGTTTTCAGGAGGTTTTGTCACGGTTCCGTCGGACTGTACTGCGCCTGCAAGATTGGATTCTTCATCGCCCGATGAAAAAAGAGACGCGACCTGTCCAACAGCAATGTCCTCGACCTCTTCAACAAGAGGGACGCGCTTTTCATCACCATCATCTTCAGTATTCACCATGAACGAAGTAATGTCGACGCCCTGGGCTCGCTGAAAATCACGTTTACGGACAATCTCATCCATGGAGTTTGAGGGTTTTGGGATGGAGTCGGCACCACCCTCCAACTCCTCAGTCATGGTTGACAACCGCCCCCGTTCGTCTTCAATGCTTTCGATAATTGGGCTTGTTAGAGTAGATTTGGCAAACACAATGGTTTTTTCAAGAGTTTCAAGTTGTATTGCCGCTGTACGCCGTTTTCAGCCTGCAGAAATCAAATATTCGGAAAGTGAGGAGCCAAAAGGGACAAAGAGGGTCCGCGAAAGGACCCTCCATGGCGGCAACCTACGGGACTCCGACTGGAGACCTGAAATCGCATGGAATTACTCCATCTGGAGACGTTTATTGGAACCAAGAGGCTACGAAACTAATCGAGCTTGCTGTCGCCCGTGGAGAAGGAGAATTCAGCGCCCATCGCGCACTGGTTACAGAAACCGGAGAACGAACTGGCCGTTCACCAAACGACAAGTTCATTGTCAAGGAAGATACCACTGTTGATGACATCAATTGGGGAGATGTAAATGTATCAACCGACCTCGATACTTTTACTCGAATGCGGGCAAAAGTGGTCGAATATCTGTCTCAACAAGATACACTGTTTGTTCAAGATTTGTACTGCGGTGCTGACTTTAGCGAAGCCTTGCCGATTCGCGTCATCAATCAAAATGCTTGGCACAACGCCTTTGCACGCAACATGTTTATTCGCCCAGATGCTGAAAGATTGGCGGTACACTCTCCTGAATTCACTGTTATGCACGCCCCCCATCTTGAAGCCGACGCTGAAAAAGATGGATTGAATTCACATTGCTTCGTCATTGTGAACTATCAAGCAAAAGAAGTCATCATCGGCGGTACTCGCTATGCTGGGGAAATCAAGAAATCGATTTTTTCTGTAATGAATCTCATCTTACCAAAGAAAGGTATCCTCCCCATGCACTGTTCAGCCAATACTACGGGAGAAAACACGGCCATCTTTTTCGGACTTTCAGGAACTGGAAAAACCACTTTGTCTGCTGACCCCAATCGTGCACTCATTGGAGACGATGAACATGGATGGGGCTCAAACGGCGTCTTCAACTTTGAAGGCGGGTGCTATGCGAAATTAATTGACCTCTCAGAAGAAGACGAGCCCGAAATTTTCGGTACCACAAGAAAATTCGGCACTGTCTTAGAAAACATCGTCATGGATTCAGATGGAGTGCCCGACTTTACTGATGTCAGTAAAACGCAAAATACTCGCGGTTCCTACCCGATTGAATTTATTGAAAACAGAACTTTGGATTCAAAAGGTGGACACCCGCAAAACGTGATTTTCTTGACCTGTGACGCATTTGGTGTACTCCCACCAATATCCAAACTAAATGCTTCACAAGCAGCATACCATTTTATTTCCGGATATACGGCGAAAGTTGCAGGAACTGAAATCGGAGTTAAAGAACCACAAGCCACGTTTTCGGCCTGTTTTGGTGAACCATTCATGCCAATGCACCCTGGCGTTTATGCTGACCTGCTGTCGAAGAAAATGGATGAGCATAACGCTACTGCTTGGCTCATCAACACTGGATGGTCTGGCGGCGCGTATGGAGTCGGCAATCGTATGAAAATCCGATATACGCGAGCGATGTTAAACGCTGCTATGGATGGACAATTGGATGATGTTGAATTTGTTGTTGATCCGCGGTTCGGATTTGAAGTGCCGGTTGAGTGCCCGAATGTTCCAAGCGAAGTGCTGCAACCGAGAAACACATGGTCGGATTCTTCCGAGTACGATTCTACAGCTGACAAACTCGCTACCATGTTCAACGAAAACTTTGCTCGATATGAGGCGGGTGTTTCCGCCGAAGTCAATGCTGCAGCGCCAAAACCAATGGCCTAGAACGCACCTTGGTCGCAAACAGATGCTGTTTTACTCTTGCTCTAGATGTGTCTTTTCGGCGACTATGAAATCTCTAGGTTTTGAAGGGAAAAAGAACCACAAAAGTGGAATCAAAAACATTGAAGGAAGATTTTTTCCGTACTTAAGGTCAAGATTCGATTCAAATTTGACAAACGATTGTGAATCGGTGTCGTTAGCATCTGGAATTTCACTGCGAACCGATGAATAATTTTCAGGCTCAACCAATCCTAAATCATAACCACTAAACATCATCTCGAAACGAACACCAGTCCACAACAAAGACGGTTTAACGCTGGTTTTTTCGTGAGCCATGGAACCTTGTTCGGTCTGAGCCACGAACGTCTCGTCAGCAAGAGTATCCTCGCCTTCGTCATCGTCTTCTTCATCACCTCCATCACCTCCTGATAAATCAAGAACATATGTCGTGGGCATCACAACCAAGAAACACGCTACTACGCCAGCAAAAAAAACTGCTCGAAGCGTTGCCTTGAATGGGATCCCCGCAAATACCAAGCATTCACTCAAACAAAGCAGAACAAGAGATACAAGCGTTGCCTTCCGGCCATTTTTGAGCCAATCAATATCGTCATCGCCCGACTCAGTGCTCGCAGGAACATCGTCCGAAGATTCAGAAGACGAGGGTTCGGGCTGCGTTGAATTGATCGGTTCGTCGTAATCGCGAACCAGCATGTAAACAAAAAAGCGTGTTGAATTTTCCATTTTTACATCGATGAGCGTCTGTTCATTATCGATGGCAACAAGTGCTTTGACTTTCGTCGGCGAAGGTCTCCCTTCGGTGTATTGACCTTCGAATTGTACAACCAACCAAGCCGACATAAACAAATGTAAGGCGATGAGAATGGTCCCTACAATCCTCACTCCGTCGCCGATACGCGATGGCGGCGAGCGTAGAGACATAGAATCCCCCTCACGTCACTTGTACTTGAGGGTTCGATTACTCTTCGTCCTTATCGGTTCTGTCTTTTCGGCTACCAGCAACTACACCAGCAAGTGCAATTACTGCGGCCATGGAAACAGGTGAAAGGAACGGAAGCAAACCGGCATCCTCAGCCAAGTCTTCAGCAGTTGGAGGAGTTGGGTTGTCATCACCTGAGGTCTGGTTGTTGGTAGGTGTTGTTTGTGGTAGTGTGAGATTCGAGACATCAATGCCAGCTTCTTCCAAATCGGCGGTGATGTCTGCGAGGTTGTGGTTTTCAACTTCTACAATGTCATCGATGGTTGTTGCATCAGCCATTCCGTTGGTTTGTGCATTTGCTGCAACGCCAGTCAGATAGCGAATGCTCAATTTCGCAGGTGCTTCATTGGCGTAACCTTGGGTTTGTGGACCGGTTAAGGTGTAGGCTCCATTGTCATCCATGACGTAAACTCCTACACCAACCATTGCTGCGTGTTCATTGCTCCACAGGGGCGCCCACATACCGTCGTTGTACGGGAATTCTTCGAATGGCTCAATGGTCTGCATACGATCTTCAAGATTTTCACCAAATGCTTCCAATACGGACTCTAATCCTGAATCGGCCAGAGCACCAAACACCGCTTCGACACGGTCGCTAGGGCCCTCAGTTGACTGAACAATTGATGTGCAGTCAACCTCCGAAGCAAATGGTGTTGAAGCACCGTCACCAGTCATTGAAACTGTAAGACAATAGTCGCCTTCTTCAAGCACTGAAACTGTACCGCTATCGCTGTTATAGCCCGATTCGAGTTCAGAAATTGACTGGGTGAAGACAACATTGTTGTTTGCATCGTGAATCGTCACGGTTGTAGTAATATCAGTGTATGCTTCATTGCCATAGATTTGATAATCCCAACCAACCATCATGTCACTATCTGGTGCACTGTATGCGTCAGAATAGCTTAGTCTTGGACCAACCCAATTGTCTTCACAAAAACTTGAACGTTCAATTATTGGCGATGAGGCACCTGTCTCCCAAATCGACGATTCGATACACATGGTGTAAGAACCATAGGTTGATGGGACTGGAATTCCAGAGTCTGCACTCAAATATGTTGTGTCTGTGTCATGGTCGCATCCATATTCACATGCCGTCAATTCGACTGAGGAAAGAGGAGTATTGTCGGAATCCAACAGATTCATCTGGAAAGTGTAATGGTTAGCAACCCCTTCATCCTCACTTTGCGAGCAATCGACTTGGTAATTGTTGAGGAGGTCCCAGTCAATAGTTGTACCATCTTCACAAGTAAACATCTTGCTTGAGCCGTCCGCTGGTGCTTCATCGGAACCATCGGCGCAATCGTTCACACCGTTGTTAACGGCATTCCAATCAATTTGACCTGCATCATCACAAGTGAAATACACATCACCATCGTCTACGAATGGAGTTCCTGGACCGTGGAGTTGAGACCACAGAGTGATGTTCTCGCTGTAATCAGTAAAGCCGGAGATAAGAGTTCCATTCGAATTTGGAGGAGTGCCTCCCGTGACATAAAGGTTAGAATAATCCAAGACTCTGTAGTTCTCCACATCACTTATCGATATTGCGACGTCACAACTTTGGTTCTCTGGACAGAGGTCAAAGTTGTCAACGATATGGAATCCAGAACCAACCATTAGAGAAGATTCACCCCCCCATGAATCGATGCTGCATCGGTCTCCTGGGTCGTATGTTCCAGGATTACTGCATGTTGCAGTATAACCTCCATCAACCGTAACTTGAACTTGGATGTTGTCCCAGTTCAAATCTTGACCTTGCATGAAACTCACAGTTGCAAGATGATTTTCTGTATCTGTTGGCGAATCTGCACTGAAATAATATATTTCGAGTGGTTCAGCATTATCTCCTGAAAGTCCAAAAAAGTCCTCGAAGGCTTCGGTGATACCATCGCCAAGGTCTTCACCGATTTGTTCGGCAAAGGCTTCTCCAGAGCCGACCAACACATGACCCATCATGAGGAACATGAGGGGGTTTCCAGGAGGGCATGTTTCGCAGGATTGGACTTGGGTCGCAAGGCCGTCTCCATCGCCAAGGTCAACGGTCATGGAATCGCCTTTATCAAAGCTAAATTCGCCTTCTGCATCCATGTCAAAGGTTCCGGAATCAGTTAGAGTGTCGGTGACTTCAAAATCAAATTCACCTGCGTCAAGCCCGAAATCTTCGGTTGGAATACCAGAGACTGAGAAACTGTAGTCTACGGCACCGGTATAGTCGCCATCGATAGAACCGCAGTCTTCACATTCCCAATGGAAATACTCGTTGGATGAAACATCAGCATATACGGAGTCTGGGGAGCCCAAACGCCATTCGGAAGACGAGTCGGTAATGGAGTAGCCCAAGGTCAGTTCAGAATCAAAATCAATTGGGAATTCTTCATTGTCACCCTCAAACAGAGCATCGATATTCAATCCAATTGCTGCAGACATATCCATACTGAACTCCATATCTGCACCAACGAGATTGGAATTGTCATCAAGATATTCTGTGTATGAGATATCGACGGTGAGAACTTGCTCAAGACTTTGAACGATGTCAACATCAAAACCGGTGGTTGGAGAGCCAAATACGGTCTCTGACCAATCGGTTTGCAAAATGGAGTCTGCTAAAATTCCATGCCTCAAAGTAACATCATCTGTTCGGCTCCAAACAGCAACGGGGTTGTCTGAAGCGTCCATGATTGTCTGAGTGGAAATATCTTCTGTATGATGCACATATACATTCGATGAACCAGTTTGAAGTTGTCCTATAATGAGATTGAAGCCGGCATCGTCCGCTGCTCCCATAACTTCACTAAGAATTTCAGGAACATCGAGGCCAGTGAAGTTTTCAAGGTCAGTATCGACGCTGCTCCAGTCGTATTCAACTCCATAGTAGAATTCAGAAGCTTCTGCAGGGGCTGCAGAAACGCTACTAAGTGGCATTAGAGCGGCAAGAAGAAGGGTGGTCATCAAAAGGCTAGGCAAAGAACTTCGGGTGTTCATAGCCGTGCCTCACTCCACGAAGAATATCAAGGTATTCCCTACAAAAAATCAGTGAATTGGCGTAAAAATCACATTTTTCTACTCTTTCGGCAGATTTCAACGAAGTTTTCAAACATTTCTTTACCAAATTCCGAGTCGTTGACCTCGGGGTGGAATTGAAGTCCAAATCGATCTCCTTTTTCGTTCTCCATACCTTGAACTCGACAAGAAGGACTGCTTGCAGTGACAAAAAAACCATCTGGGACAACGTGAACTTCATCGTTGTGAGATTCCCAGACTGTTTGTGAAGGTGCGGTATTCTCAAAAATTTGGCCCCCTCCATTTTGCAGTTCAATCTCCATAGCACCAAATTCGGGTTCTGGAGATTCTCGAGCATCTCCACCATAAAAGCGAGCCATGAACTGGTGCCCAGCGCAGATGCCCAGTATCGGAATATCGAGTTCAAGATAAGCTCCACAGTTTCCTAACTCGCCGGTTAAGCCCACCCGAGCGGCCCCCCCAGACAGAATAATTCCATCGACTTCTCGCAAATCCTCTATGGGGGTTGTATTGGCAATAATCTGTGTATCGACTTTCAAGTATCGCAGCATTCGCCATTCGCGATGAGTCCATTGCCCGCCATTGTCGACGACATCGATAACGAGAGGTTTGTCGTTCATGCTCACACCTGTAATTGGTGCTGTACAATCGAAGAAACTTGAACATGCCGGAGAAACCAAACGAAGAATGATTTGATGCAGCAGAACAACAACGGCGGTTCATGGCGCGTGTACTGGTGATAGGAGCCGGGCTAGCGGGCCTAGCATGTGCGTTGGAGGCAACCACGGCCGGACATCATGTCGTGGTACTGGAAAGATCGTCTCGTATAGGTGGCCGTGGAACTTCTCAAAATATCGATGGATTGCCTATAGGGTTTGGACCCCATCTGTTCTTGAAAAAAGGCCCACTGCACAACCTTGCTCGGAAATTAAGTGGAATCAAAATGAAAGTATCTCCGATACAACTTCATCGTACCGAAATTATTGGTAGCGGAATTGTTTGTCCGACCGACAATACTCGATTGTCACTGGAACGCAAGAGATTACTGAGGAATGGAGGTTCGAACGACCCAATCGTTCAAGGGTGTCGATTTCTTTCTTGTTGGAACTCGCAACATTCTGGAGAAAGGTTTCATGCTCTTCAAAAAAGGAAACTCCTCGTCTCCAATGAAGGATGGGCGGGAATGGTTGGCAGATTAGCTGCAGCACTTGATGAAGTGGGCGTATTTATCGAGTGCGGACTTGAAGTGACTCAGATTGACGGTGAAAAAGCAACTCTCTCAGACGGGAGAGATATTGAAGTCGATGCAATTGTATTGGCTTGTGGGCCTGCAGCGACGCGAAAGTTAGTGCGGTCATTAGACGCTGAACAATGCGATAGCGTTTTTTCAAAATTGGAAAGGACTACTGCGAGTTTTATTGAAGTGGGTCTCGACTCGAAACCATTGCTCGGAAAACAGGCTGTAGTTGATGTAGAACAACGATTTGCTGTTTTGGACTATCGTGCAATTCAACCACGGCTCGGGCTTGAAGGGAGCCATCTTTCTGCGGTTGCTGTAGGGGGATTGGCCGGAGACATCGGACCGACTTTGTATTCTTCTGCAAACGAACGGTTAGAGGCCCTTAGGTTGTTTTTGAATCAAAGGGCTGCTGGTTGGGACAAACACATCGTTCATCAATCTCAACAAGAAAAAATAACGGTTTTAGATTCTGGAGGTTTTCAAATTCCGCAAAATGCATTTGCTAATCACAAGGTTCTGCTTGCGGGTGCTTGGGTAGAAAGTGAACACGAGCTTTCCGATGCAGCAGTATTCAGCGGACGTTCTGCTGGCCGTTTGATTTCATCCCTCATCGATTGAATGCTTATCCACCGGCTACCGCTGGGAGTAATATGCGATTCGTATCGTGGAACGTAAACGGTATTCGAGCCGCTATTCGCAAAGGAATAGATGGGTACTTTCAATCGATGGATGCAGACGTCATCATGTTGCAAGAAGTTCGTGCTCTTCCCGAACAATTGCCCAAAGGATGGTCGTGGCCCGATGGCTACGAAGTGAAACTGCACTGTGCGGAAAAGAAAGGTTATTCTGGAGTTGCAACACTCTCTCGAAATGGATTTGAAAACATAAGTCGGGGAAAAGGCGGTCAAATCGATTCTGACGATTCAGAAGGGCGAGTTCTAGTTACTGAACACTCGGGTTTCACATGCATCAACACATACCTGCCCAGTGGTTCAAACAAAGCAGAGCGTCAAGAATTCAAAGAAGCTTGGATGAAGGAATGGAGGGCGTTTATCAAACCTTACTTGGCATCGGAAAGTCCCGTTGTCGTGTGCGGAGATTTGAACATCGCACATACTGAGGACGATATCTGGAATCCAAAAGGAAATGCAAAATCGAGTGGATTCTTGCCTCAGGAAAGGGAATGGTTTACTCAACTGCTCTCCGATGGCTGGCACGATGCTTTTCGAGGGCATGTTGGCGAAGGTGAGAAAATATACTCCTGGTGGTCAAATCGTGGGCAAGCACGAGCGCTTAATCGCGGATGGAGAATAGATTACTTTTTGCTCAATCCGGTAGCAGCAGCGATGATAAAAGATGTTCAAATCATTCGCCAAGGTGGAATCGATGTATCGGATCACGCACCGGTAATATTGGATTTAGATTTCTAACCGCCTTCCTCGATTTCAGCAAATTGAATCAGCAGCGCGTCAACAATATCTCTCAATTCTTGTAAATTGGAATGTTGAACTGTGACGGAGACAAACATTTCACCGTTTTCCTCTTGAGTGAAAAATTCGCAATGTGGCTGGTTTGAAGCATGTATGATTTGTTCAGCGATTCGGGAGTTGCCTCTCCATTGTATGGTCGCTTCGTGCACCTCGTCCATACACGTTCGAAGAGGTGGGCTATTATGAGGATAACGAGTGGGTTGTGCATGGCGAAGTCAAGCGACGACATTTCTGTTCTCGCAGGCACGGGTGGTGTAGTTCTTGGAGAGGCTCGCACGAATCATGAAGGAAGAAAAGCAGTTCTGTTGATTCGGGGTGATGAAGACACTTCCGAGTTTGTCGCATTGGTAGAAACAATGGGAATTACTATTGTTGAAACATTACATCAACCGGGAATTGAAGACCCAAGAGGGTACTTTGGTAAAGGTCGACTTCAAGATGTGGCCGACGAACTTTCCAGTCGCGTCCAAGGACATCCTTGGCAGAATGTTGACCTGGTCTTGATGCACACCAACGCTTCACCAAGGCAGCTCGTAGGAGTCAGCTCTGCGGTGGAAATCGAAGTTTGGGATAGGGTTCGTTTGTTGTTGTCTTTGTTCACCTCACATGCTTCGTCACTTGAGGCTCGGTTGCAGGTGCGTATTGCACGAATGCTCAGCGATCGAACCGTATTGAGGGAGTTAGCGAATCAACAAACAACTGGAGAAAGAGCGGGGTACGGTGGAGGCGGAATTACGGCATTACAGGCCACGATTGCCAACATCAATCGAGAATTGGTTCAACTCCGAAAGCGGCAGAAAAAACACGCAGTCGCTCAATCTGAACGGCGAAAACAGCGTTCACGAAGTGGAGCCGTTACTGTTGGTTTGGCCGGATACACAAATGCTGGGAAATCAAGTTTATTCCTGGCATTGTCTGGTAAAGATGTCTTGGTCAGGGATAAATTGTTTTC
The DNA here is from genome assembly GCA_030741225.1 of Candidatus Poseidoniaceae archaeon. GTDB lineage: Archaea > Thermoplasmatota > Poseidoniia > Poseidoniales > Poseidoniaceae > MGIIa-L1. The sequence goes on from JASLVU010000001.1 coordinate 11,832, forward strand.
CACATTAGAAACAACGATTGGGAGAATGGAGGATAGTCCCCGGGTCTTGCTTGCGGATACTATCGGATTTATCGATCATCTTCCAAGTTCTACACTGGACGCTTTTCGAGCGACTCTAGCTGAAGCACTTGAGTGCGATTTGTTGCTTATTCTCTCCGACGTGAGCGATGCTCCTGAGGAATTGGAAAGGAAGTTGTTCACATCCCGAAATGAAATTTTTTCTCGGTTCTACGGTGAAGAAATCGAGGATGATTTCCCATGGAATTCCAACGAGACTTCAAATGTTCAGAAGGTTCTTACCGTACTTACCAAAAAAGACCAAGCTACAGAGATGCAGCTCGATGAAGCAATCGCAACTGTGGCTGCATTAGGGCTCCCGGAACCCCTGATTATCTCATCCCATACTGGTGAAGGAATGAAGTTGCTTAAAGACGCTATTTTGTTGAAACTCTACGGGCCTCAAACCAACTTATTGCTCCTACCTGTCCCTCCCGAAGGTGGAAGAGCCGTTGAAGGATTGGTGGCGGATGTTTATGAGGCTGGGTTGGTGTCCAAAAGAATCGAAAGAGATGATGGTGGGGTAGAAATGCGAGTTTGGATGAACGAACAATCACTTTCTCGACTTTTAGCTCATTCCAAAAATCGCATTGAAGTGAAGTAGGTCAAGGGCATAGCACCTACATGGCCGGTGCAGATGAGGCTGTTTCTGCTGACGAAGCAGGAATGCCAAATTACATTGACGAACTCACTGGTCTTGCCGAGCCAAAACAGGACATGATGTTCTCCACTTCAACCACATTACTCACGCGACCTGACCCCAAAATGCACCCAATGGGTCAAGCGATTGGCGTCTTTTTGCTGTTCATTTGCTTACTGGGTTTCTTGAACGGTGTGGATTATGCCTCGCCAAATTCAGGATTGGTGCAACCAGATGATTTTGTGTACCGGCTCTCTCTCACCGCACCCGATGAAACTGCGACCTTCCGAGGCGTAGTGTACAGTGATGAGAATAAACCACTGGAAAATGCAACCGTTTACATTTCTTGGGACGATGGGGGGTTTTGGAATTCATCGGAAGTACTCACAGATAAGAATGGATACTATACTTTTGAAAGATTGGACCCCGGACTTGCCCGAGTCGATATTATTGTCGAACGGGATGGTTTTCGGGATGTTTTTTCTAATCGGGTGCTTCTCTCGCCCCCTGCACTGATTGAACCGATAGGATTCACGACCATCGACTTTGTTGTTCCATCCCAAGAGGTGTTTGATGCTCAGCCTTGTTCAAACGGTGCTGAGGAATGTGAAATTCGCTATGTAGACTACACTCCGGAACAAAAGGAGAACCCTCTCATGGACTCGGGTGCTAAAACCATCTACATCTCGATTGGATTCGGTTTTATGGGGCTGGCACTTATTGCGACTGGATTCACCGTTTGGGCCATGAAAAATGGTTCAATCCTGGTGTTACGTACCGCTGCAGGACTGTCTTTTTTTACCGTGGGGCATTATTACACCGCGTGTTGCTTTGGAATCGTAGCTTTTGTACTCACGTTCGCTGTTCCAAAAAGATACATTCCGATGAATGAGCCATTCCTGTGATGCAGGATGTATTGATGCGAACACCCCGTTGACTTAAGGGGTCACGGCCCAACAGAGGCTCATGGACCTCTTTACCGCAGCGTGGATGACGAGGTCTATGGATGAGGCTGTCGCAGCAGTTTTTCTGGACGAGGATGAGCAATTGTTTGCCGGTGGATGGAATGGCAGATTTAAACACTGGAATGCTGAAGGGGATCTACTTTGGTCAACTCAATTGAATGACAGGATTTCAGTTATTTTTCGGAAAGGCGACCATGTATTCGCCACGGCAGGTCTCCATGTGACGTGTCTGCAGGCCAACACTGGGGAGAAAGTATGGAGTTATGCTCTTGAAGGCAGTGCCGATTCTCTCATTTTGTATGGGAAAAAAATGTATGCCATTTCCTCAGTATACGACATTGAGCACAATGATTTCTTGGAATCTGCAATATGGTGTTTCTCTTTTGATGGAACGCTTGAGTGGGTGCACAAGATGGATGAGCGTCCATGGGTTGCTCTTGAATTTGAAAACCATTTATTGTTCGGTCTCGGGAGGCCAAAATGCGGACTGCTCAAATTGAACGAGGATGAAGAACGGTTGCATATCAGCACCAATGTTGATTCTCCAATTACAAGCGGTTCGTCCTCGTCTGAACGAGTGTTGTTCGGACATGCAGATGGGACGGTTTCCAATGCAAAAGGTGATGTCGTACATATCGAAGATGCAAGTATTGAGGATATACGAACGCTCAAAGAGGGTTATGTTGTTGCTCTAGAAAACGGTGAATTGGTTCGTAGAATTGACGCGGAAAAGGTGTGGTCGTTCGAAGGGGAACTCGTTACAATTCAAGCAGTTGGATTCACTTTTGATGGAGAAGATACGCATTGGAGTGGCCGTTGGTCGGGCTCGAATGGTGAATTGCAAGTTCGTAATTGTGATACTGGCGAACTGCTCGCCGAAGAATCTTGTACACGTTGCGAAAGTGTTTCAGCAACGGCGAACCGTGTTGCGGTCGGTTTTCAAAATGGACAAATTCATGTTTGGGAAGCTGGAATGTTTGAAAGAAGATTGCGCAACAAGAATGCTGAACAAAAGCAAAGTGTCCGTCATTCTGATTTACAAAACAAATTACGCGCTCTACGTGAACGGTGAAAATGTCAATCTGAATCCCAAACGCTGACTGGCGTGTCTGCGACACTGCTGGAATCAATATCTGCTCCAACCGTATACTGGGGCTGCTGTTGCACTGGCATTTGACCCATTTGTTGGCCTTGTGACGGCATCATGCCTTGCTGGGGCATCATCATGCCCTGTTGAGGCATCATACCCTGCTGAGGCATGTATCCCGTCATCGGGGTTGGTTTTCCACCCGTTAATGCACCAACAAGGACAAGAATAAATCCAAAACCGCAACAACATGTTCCAGCGGTACTCAAAAGGCCGCTTCCTAGGATGCCCAATATTCCGTCAACATATTGCAGATCATGGCTGTCTTTGTCAAATACATAAAGCGGAGTATCGCTCTCAATGGTGTACTTCTCGCCTATTGAGCATGTGTAAGGGACTTCATCGGTAGAATCAATTGTTGCACAAGCATATCCAAAGACAATTCGTCCATCATCCTCTATTGGGTCGGCCCACTCGTTTTTCCATTCATTAGTAGTAGCGCAAATTATGTGTCCAGCCTCGCCCATGACGTCGTTTCCACTTGAATCTGTAATGGTAAACGTCACATCCTCACAGGCATCGGTTTGCCCATTTTCATCAGCATCTCCATACTCGCCGTCCATCATGATATACCATCCCCCAGAGCCTTGACCGTCGTCATCTGTGAACGTATAGGTGAACGAAGTTCTTGGGCCTTCAATATAATCTTCAATCTCTACATTTTCGATGTCTTCAATCCCTTGTGCGCCTGTATTCCAAGCGAGTCCAAATGATGCTAGAGCAAGCAATACAAAGATGCCACCGACAATTAGAACGGGCTTATTTGCCATGAATGCGCCTAAGCATGAAGGTATTTAATGCAATAGGAGATATTGGAGCGATATATTTATGATATCACAGTGTTAGCGATAATTGGTCAGAACCATGCAGTCTATGCCGCCCCAACAAACAACCGTGAGCCTATCCGATGAAATCATGTTCAAGGATCGAGAAAAAACCACAATCAACGGATTCCTTGGAATCGCCATTCATTGGCTTGCAGTTCCTGGACTCATTTTATTTCTCTTTGTGAGCTATGTATCTCCAATAACAGGCTTTGTAGGCGGTTTCTTGCAGTTGGCTTTGGCAATCTTATGGTTTCTGCAGTGGAACAGTTACCTCATCATCAATCCAAACGAGGCTCAAGCCTTGCAATTTTTCGGAAAATATGCCGGGACTGTTCAAAAAGAAGGTTTCCACTTTTTGATTAACCCATTGTATCAAAAGCAGAAAATTTCGTTCCGAATTCGAAACTTTGAATCTGCTAAACTCAAAGTTAACGATGTGAATGCAAACCCAATCGAAATTGCAGCCGTTGTTGTATGGAAAGTCGTTGATGCCGCTGAAGCATTGTTCGAAGTAGACAACTATCATGGCTATGTCCAAATCCAGAGTGAAGCGGCATTGCGCGCTATGGCAACAAAGTACCCTTACGATATTATCGAAGACAAAGACATTGGCGGCGTAGCTCTTTCAAGCCACCAAGAAGTCATTGCTCAAGAGTTGCAACTCTCTGTCGAGGCACGCCTCAAGCGAGCTGGAATTGAAGTTCTTGAAGCCCGCATCAGCCACCTTGCATACTCTCAAGAAATCGCTCAGGCGATGTTGCGCCGTCAGCAAGCAAGTGCCGTTGTTGCAGCTCGAAGTGAAATTGTCAAAGGTGCAGTTGGAATGGTTGAATTAGCACTTGAGCAGCTCAGTGACAAGAATATCATCGAACTTGATGAAGATAAGAAGGCAACTATGGTCAGCAACCTTTTGGTGGTCCTCTGTTCAGAAACCGACACTACTCCGGTGGTGAACACTGGAACGCTTTACCAGTGATGTGAGAACTTGATGACCACAGGAGAGATTAGCCGCCTCGTCTTACCAATCGTAATTTCGGTGTTGTTGTTTGCTTACGCTGGCTATTGTTGGATTACGCAAAAAGTCCATGTTAGAGGCAAGGGCTGGAAAACAAAAGATGAAGCGCCGAAAACGTTCTATTTCACGGTTATAATCCTTGTACTCATAGGACTTGGTCAATTAGTGAGTACTGTTTTCTTTCATCTGAAATATCAGTGGTGAATGTTGATGGGTGAAACGAACGAGGGCATTCGAGGCGGGAAGGGGTCCGCCAAAAAAACAAAGCAGGAAAAGAAGAAAATTCTTCTTCGCCTCGACCCTACCTTGCATGAACAGTTGCGATTGTGGGCAGAACGTGATTTCCGCTCACTCAACTCCCAAATTGAGTTCTTACTCAAAAAATCTCTCAAAGGAAAGGAGGATTGAGTCTATGCAAGAAAAACGGGGATTCTTTTCAACTTGGTTTGGCTTTAGCGGATGGCGCATCATGTCAGCAAAAGCTCAAATCTTTACACAAATCCTCTACAGGGTGATTTTTCTTTTCGGACTCGCCTGTCTTATCGTCGGATACGGTTACATCACCGGTTCAGAGCCGGGTGGATTGCCTCTAGCAGCAATGATTGTTGCTTGGTACCTTCTTTTCCAAGCGATGATCAATTTCATCTTTGTTGAAGGTTCAAGATGATACTAGGGTTATCGAGGCCCTGTCATCTCTTCTGGGCGGACCCAAGCGTCAAACTCCTCATTGGTCAAATATCCGAGTTCAAGTGCTGACTCCCGCAAGGTAGTTCCCTCTTCATGGGCCTTTTTGGCGATTTTTGCGGCCTTGTCGTAACCGATATGGTTGTTCAACGCAGTAACGAGCATCAGTGAGTTCTCAAGGTGTGATGAAATATTCTCTCGAACTGGTTCGAGGCCTTCGACACATTTTGTTCGGAAAGCCGTACATGAATCGGTTAGAAGACGGATAGAATGCAACAGATTGTGAATCATCATGGGTTTGAAGACATTGAGTTCAAAATTTCCTTGACTGCCTCCAACAGTGATGGCAGTGTTGTTGCCCATGACTTGACAGCATACCATTGTCATAGCCTCTGCCTGAGTCGGGTTCACTTTACCTGGCATTATGGAGGAGCCGGGTTCATTTGCAGGTAAAGCGAGTTCTCCAATTCCACACCGCGGTCCCGAACCAAGCCAACGTATGTCGTTGGCAATTTTCATCAGCGATACTGCAAGTGTATTGAGTGCACCAGAAGCTGCAACGACTGCATCATGCGCAGCAAGCTGTGCAAATTTATTTTCAGCAGAACAGAAGGTTAAACCGGTAATGTTTGCAATCTCGTCGGCCACCATTTGCGCAAACAGCGGATGTGTGTTCAAGCCAGTACCTACCGCCGTTCCGCCAAGGGCGAGTTCAAACAGGTCATCTAAGGCGAAATCGATTCGACGAATGTCGGCATCTAGTTGCGCAACCCAACCCGATGCTTCTTGGCCAAGAGTCAATGGGACGGCGTCCATCAAATGGGTTCGCCCAATTTTGACAATGTCGCTCCATTCTTCCGATTTTGCGGCCAAAGCGTTACGAAGTGCCCGTACACTCGGCAAAAGTTTGTGAGTTAGCGCTTCAGCAGCCGCTATGTGCATAGCAGTAGGAAAGGTGTCGTTCGAGGACTGTGCACGATTTACATGGTCGTTCGGGTGAACGGGCGTTTTGGAACCAAGAACGCCCCCTGCTAATTCAATGGCCCTGTTGGCGATGACTTCGTTTGTGTTCATGTTTGATTGAGTCCCACTTCCAGTTTGCCATACCCGCAACGGAAAGTGTTCGTCAAGACAGTTGTCAACAACTTCTTGCGAGGCGGCAATGATCAATTCACCTACTTCTGAGTCCAGCTGCTTGAGAGCTACATTGGTTTTCGCCGCCGCCTGCTTCAAAATGCCAAAAGCCCGAATGACGCCGCTTGGCATTGTGTCTTCTCCGATATCAAAATTAATGAGGGAGCGAGCGGTTTGACAACCGTAATATTTGTCTGAAGGAACTTCAAGTTCACCCATGGTGTCGGCTTCGATACGTACATCGGCCATGGTTAACCCTTGGGGGTGAACTTCTTCACAGTTCGCACCAAAGTCCCGCTGTATTGGATTGTTTTCTGTGTTTTTAGAATTCGGCACTCTGGTTACCTAAAAAGTGTTCAAACGGCCATTTATTCGATTTGGGTAAATATCAACCCATTTTGAATAATAGGCTTGTATGTTGTGCAATAGATGTATTTCTCTCTCACTGAAGGCTTACACGGACAATCTTCTGCGGGGTACGAGGCCTGTCGCCGGGCATCTTGTCGCATCGCTCGATTGCTCGAACAACATCCATGCCGTCGACAACTTCTCCAAACACTGCATGATTTCCATCCAACCAAGGCGTGGGTACGGTCGTCAAGAAGAATTGTGAGCCGCCGGTGTTTGGTCCTGCATTCGCCATTGAAAAAATTCCTGGTTTGTCGTGTTTGAGGTTGAGAGCGGATAATTCACATGGAATTTTCCAGCCAGGCCCACCCGTTCCGGCATTTCTTGCCATTGGATCTGCTGAATGGGGACATCCGCCTTGAATCATGAAATTCTCAATTACTCGGTGGAAATGGAGGCCATCATAATGGCCGCTTTCAACTAGGCGAACGAAATTCGCCACTGTATCTGGTGCTTTATCATCGTATAGCTGAATGGTAATGTTACCTGCGCTGGTCTCCATTAGGGCTTGCATGATGTGCCCACGAAGAGGAGGGTCAAGAGCATTCGCATCGAAAGAGCGTTGATTCAACAACCAAATCTATTGATTGAGCCAAGGACGGAAATGCTGGTCTGCATACGTTCGAGCATAGTCTGCAGGATATCCTGCTGCTATCAGTTGCTGCTCATAAGCAAGTTGTTCTGGAGTGATGGTCGCATCTACTGGTTGAGGTGTGACGCCAACAGAAGCGTAAGCCATTTGTTGTTGGTCAAACAACTTCTCTTCTTTACTTGCTCCTCGTCCTCGTGCAACCACGAAAGTCAAAGCCAAGAGTACAATTGCTGCTCCGATGATTCCGATTGTAAGGAACGACATACCCAAAACTCCGGATTCTGACTGCGTTGCATCAGTATCTGTAGAACCATCGTCACCGCTGTTTTGAGTGGTGTCATCGTCAACAACGGTTTGATTGGTATCCGTTTGATTTTGGTCGGAATTGTCAGGGTCGATTGGGTTTGTAGGTTCGTCAATTGGGGTATCTTTCTCACACCCGTCAGGCCCTACGACCGTTCCAGCAACGGTGTCTAGACATTTGTCAATAGCGTTGCTCACTCCATCGCCGTCATCATCAGCAGGAGGGCAACCGTTTCCACCGTCTCCTCCTGCAATCCCTGCAACATCAGGGCAAGCATCGCCGTCAATACCATCTGGATTATCTCCGTAAGAGTCTCCATCTGTGTCGAGGGATTGAGACTTATCAAACGGCCAAAGGTCGTTGAGGTTCGAGACTCCATCGCCATCGAGATCTGCGCATCCGATTCGGTCTACTGTTGAGTTTCCGTACGTTGTAGGACAGTCATCGACCACGTTGTCACCGGTGTCGGTCGTATTGTATCCATCACGATCTTCATCATTCGCCCACAGTTCTTCTTCGTTTTGAATGTAAAACGGAATCCCAATTTTTTCGTTGTTCGATTCATTCGATTCGGTTAATGAGTCCTCAACATCGATAGTAAGGCGGCAATTGTAATACCCGCTTGCTTGTTCATCGACGGTTGCGTAATATTCACTGCCTGAGCCAAATGTGGTGTTGTAGACTCCGTTGACAACAACGGTCTTTGTTGCCATTCGTGCAACTTGAGCCCCATTTGAATCGATGAGGTCAAGGTGGAGAATAATCGATGTCGAAAATGCTTCACCGCGTAGACTTACAAGTTCCCAAGTGATTTGGTTTTCTGAGCCCGATGTGTGGTTGGTTGGGCAAACAAGTGACAAAACTGCAATGTCGGCTGGAGCGGAGTCGAGTAGGGTAATCGTAAGATTGTAATTTCCTGCGTCACCACCCGATTGTACGGTTAGAATGTAGTCTTTCGTTACGCCCTCCATGTCGGTGTTGTAAGAGTTGAAAAGAAGGCCGAACGTTGTGTTGTCTGCGCTTGCAATCGAGTTACCGTTTGCATCTTCGAGGGTTGCTGTAAACGCTAAAGCGGAGTCAGCATTGAAATCTATCTGGAAGTTCTTACCGTCGTTGATTGTAAATGTATAGACATCCGAAACGTCAAGCCCGCTGAAACACCCTGTGCCGTCAACGGTTGGGTTTTGTCCGATGTTTGAACCTGTACCAGACGATGCGTCTTGTCCAAGTCCGATATCGTTTTGCTGACCGCAATTAAATGAATTTGGATCGACGCCCTCTGTCTCGATGACGAGGGTGTAAACGCCAAGGCTGTCAAAGCCTGTAACGCTGATGTAAAATGTGCCGCCGGAGCCAGCAAATGATGTGCTGTCCGAAGTTGTCACTACTTCATCTGTAGAGCCGCCGGACCATGGACGATCAAACCATTCTCCTTGATCATCTCGAAGGTATAAATCGGCATCTTGGTCAGCGGAATTGATGAGTGTTACTGTTAGATTTAGACCGGGAGAAATATCGATTTCATACCAATCTTCGTCATCAACATCTTCGTGGACGCATCCGGTGATGGTCATCGAAATGTCAGTACCGAGTTTGAATGCTGATGCTGCGTCGCCACCGGCGTCGCCTGATGTAATGCCTGCTTCAATAGCATCATTTTGTGCAGGGCACGAAGTTGCTTTCGTGTCGATGAGAATCTCTTCCTCGACAGCAAATGAGTTATCTTCTTCATTCAATTCATCAATTTGCTCGTCGTAGTCAGCTACGACAATGAGGGTATAGTTTCCTCCAGGGGTGTTTGTAGGAATTACTACCGATAATTGATACATTCCACTTTCGTTTATATCAAGAGCAGGAATGGTGGTATTTCCAATCTCAATGTCGTGGTCTGCCAAACCGGAATCAACCGACAACAAAACACTAACGAGTGCTGATGATGCAGCGAGGCGGCCAACATTGGATGCTTCGAAATCAACGGCAACATTGCTTCCTGCTGACGAGGTTGTAAACGATGTAGCATTGTCGATTACCAAATTCGCTTTCGGTGCAGAATAATTTGTCCACACATCCATGGTCCAATTTACTCCCGTGCCTGAACGTGACAGATTGACGTAGTATGAATCGCCAATGCCATCGTACGAGCTGCCAACGGTTGATACTCCGCCTGACCCCCCAAAGTATACGACATCTGAATCCACAGAATTTAATCCACTGTCAACCAAGTACAAGTAAACAAGCACAGTAGATTCCAGAGTAATTGAAATTTCAATGGTGTGGTTTTCCGGTACATCAAAGGAAAAAACATCGTTCTCTTCGATTCCATCGATGCACCCCGTATACGAAGCCGTTACGTTCGTGCCAAGTGGCGCAGTAACATTCGCTTCATCTGCGGGCGCATCGGAACCAAGTCCAGCATCATCCTTACCGTTTGGATGCAGATCGTCACATGATTCTCCAACAAGCATAACGCCGTCGGAAGCGAGGTTGTTGTTCGTGTCGTTAAACTCAGTGATGTTGTTGTAACCATCCGCCCAAACAATCCAGTAGTATGTACCGTTTGCGAGGTTGTTCGGCAAAGTAACAGACGCGTTGGTGGTTCGACTGGTATTTTCTGCAAGCGCCCCTTCGTTTTGAGACAATGATATGAGTTCGTCGAACTGGTCAAAAGTACGGTCGGTTGAAAGAATGAATTGAACTTCGAAAGGATCGGATGTCGTGTTGTAAATGTTTTCGACGACATACTCAACATTTACCGTCGCCCCAGGTTGTCCAGATGCTGGTTCCGTAATCGAGGATATAATCAAATCAGGACGCGGCGGGGTGTTGTTGGTCCATGTTCGTAAAGTGTACTGTCCATCTCCACTGTATGCTCGAACGTTGATGTAAAAAGTCGAGGCGACACCAGAGAATGAAGTTCCTGTCGTTGATACTTTTTCAAGCGGGTCGCTGTATTCTGACCAATCGTAATCGTATTCGTTGCCGGTTGAGTCAACCAAATAAAGATCAAAATCGGCACCAGCAGGAACTACGAGTTCGACATCAACATCCTTTCCAGTGGTTGTTGTAATTGTGTACCAGTCATCGGTATCGGTTGCATCGACGCACCCATTAACTCCAGTCGTACCTGAATTTGGATTTGTACCCAAAGAACGTGAAGTGTTGGAGTCGGCACCAGCATCTCCATTGGAGCCCCCATCTGTCTGAAGTGACGAGGGGGTTGGACATGCCGCTCTACCGCTGGTTGAGGTGGTCTTCGGCATCAAAATCTCAAGTGACTTCAAACCTATAAATCCAACATCATCAAGTGGCAATTTTGATTCTTCAATCGGAGCGATAATTGCCACATCATCGCTTTTTTCAACATCGACGAGGGCTGCGGCCAAGGGTGAAATCGCTGCAACAAAAAACAAAAAAATTAGGCTCAGGGCTGTAAAGCGGCCGTTCTGCATAGGAAACGGGTGTTCATGGTCCGTTATCAAACCTCGGATGAGGGGTCATGAGAGTTCAAGCAAATGCTTTCTCAATATCGGACGCCAAATTATCGAAACGGCCTTGCAGTTCCATCATTGCGCCATTGAATGCTTGCTCTGGGCTGAGGCTGCCATCTGTCTCATAGGTGAAAATGTATGAGCCTTCAACCGGTTCAAGAGTAATAGCATCATCAAATTCAACATCTCTGTTGGTCCCAGGGCCAACCTGATGCAGGGCTTTCTCAAGGTCAAGAAGATGATTGACATCAGTCATTGTCTTGTCTTTACCGAAAAGTTTCGCGTCGATGGGTTTCCCATCTGAAGTAGTGAGTCCAAGGTCAAACAGAACTTTTGCCTTCTTTGGTTTGTTCAATTTAGCCTCAAAATGCTGGCGGAATCCAACAGCTGCAACAGGGGACCATTTCGAGTGTTGGCGGCCTCGACCGAGAGTTGCAAAAGCGTACAATTCAAGGAATTGACCTTTGCTTAGAACGGTCAGAGGAATTCTCTTGTGTTCATCACGAATGTCAAACATTTGGTCTGAGATGTTGGTCAAGTCTCCAGCATAAACAGTACGAATGGTCTCTTCAGAATCTTCTGAAGGCCCTTCTTTTCGAATGTGGTAAAGAACTTGACAGGTCATGCAACCCTTGGATTCTTCTGCAAGGTCTTTGCAGTTAGGGCAGTCATCTGGATGCATCATTCCCTCGTCAGGATGTGTTGGAATTGGAATCATAGCCAAGCGGTGTGCGATAACTTCGTCAGGCAATACATTGACCGATTCAAGAATTTCGCCCTTATTGTCTTGATTGACACCTTGGGTAAAATTGACTTTGTCGATGGCCAATTTTGGAACATCTGCGATAAGTGCACGGCGAACTGCGTTAACCTGAGCGGCATCCGTGTTGGACAAAAGAATCCGAATTTCATTCCCTTGGGGCCAGCCATCTACGATTTGTGCATCCATATTATCAACCTCAAAAATCAAACTCGGCGACCTCGTCGGCCACCCTTCTTCTTTGTACCGTCGTGAGCGATGGGCGTCACGTCTTCGATACGGGTAATTGTCATGCCGGCACGTGTGAGTGCACGGATTGCAGCTTGTGCTCCTGGCCCAGTGTTGTTCGAGAGGTTTCCACCAGGTGCACGGTATTTGATGATAAGTTGGGTGAATTCTTTGTCTTTAAGATCGTCAGCCATCTTCTCAGCAGCGCGTGTGGCAGCGAACTGGCCGCCACTGTCCTTAGAAGACTTCACGACTTGGCCACCGGAGCAGGTTGTGATGGTTTCCGCACCGGTTAAATCGGTGGCAGTCATCAAAATGTTGTTGTAAGAACTGAAAATGTTAACAATTGCACGGCGAGTCATCACTGGTCACCTCCAGTTGCATCATCGCTCGCAGAAGGTGCGCTTTCTGCTGCATCTTTGACTTCAGTTGCGAAATCAGGAGTTGCTTCTGGGTCCACTTCTTCTTCTTCGACCCCATATTCTGCTGAAGAAGCGCGTCCATCAATTGCTTTACGAATTGGATGCTCGGGGTTTGAAGCCCATGGGCAAGAAGGATGCCATGTCAAAATTTCTTCTTCATCTCGAGAAATCGGGTACGATGGAATTGTTACCTTTTGGTTACCAATGACAATTTTCCCATGGGTGACAAATTGTCGAGCTTGCTTCATCGAAATCGCAAGTCCCTTGTAGTATACTTGAGCCTGAAGGCGTCGATTGAGAATGTCTTCTGTGCTCAACGACAAGATGTCGTCAAGTGTTGCATCCGATGAAATAAGGCCTTTGTTGTGTAAAGAGTGCAGCAAATCGTCTTTCTCCCTCTTTCCATGGGGTTCGCTGGTATCAACCATACCAATCAAGCGCATTGCTTGACGACGATGGCGGCGGAGTTGGGACTTTGCCTTCCAAATTTCTCGCATGTTCTTAAGGCCATGATTTGCTCTAATTGCGTGTTCTTCTTCGATACGAGCTGCCTTCCACGGGTGGGATGGAGTGTCGAATTTAGGTCTTGCAAACTTTGGTTCTCCCATTCATCATCCCTCCAATCACTTCTTTCGGCTAACACCGAGTGTAAGGCCACCACGGCCGTTTGAACGTCCACGCTGGCCACGAACCTTGTTGCCACTAGCGTGACGAACGCCACGGTAGCATTTCATGGTTCGAAGTCGGTTAATGTCGTCTTCAAATGTAAGAGAAACTTGTTGACCGGTGAGGTGAAGTTCGTCTCCTGTCTCAAGGTCTCGTTGACGGTTAAGCATCCAGAGGGGGACTGTCTCGGCATAGCCTTCAATAGCCTCACGGAGAGTTTCCTGTTGCTCTGCCGAGAGGTGGCCGGCAAGAGATGCAGGGTCGAATCCGGTGTTCTTGCAGATTTGAATTGCTGTTCGGGGGCCGACGCCTTTTACAGCAGTTAAAGCAGTAGCAAGGGCCTTCAGTCCGTCCATATCTGTATCTGCCATACGCAAGATGTAAGAGAAATCTTCTCCCAATTCTTCTTCCTTTGGTCGTGCCATAGTGTTTCACCTCTCCTCAACACGCAGTGTCAAGCAGGTTCCCGACCAACCTCCCCTATATCAAAAGCGCGATGCGGCAACGCGACGCTGCGCGTCAAAAATGCGAACAAAATAGGAAAAAAATCAAGCCTCTTCAACGACGCAAATCACGAGAGTTTCGGAGCCTGAATGTTGGATGAGAAACGCTTCTCTACGGCCATGCCGGCGGGATAGTTGTCGATCAAAAGCACCCTGGATTTTCGGTTGAGTGTCCGGGGGGAGAGGCGCTCGAACCGTCAGTTGCGAGATATCGTTTTCCAAACATAATTCAACCACTTCATCAACGGTCTCAAGCGTAAGTTTGGTGTGTGCAAGAGCGACTATTCGGCCAGTAGCCTGCACCATCAACCGATTGTTTTCACCGTCGATTCGGAGGGGTTTTTGATGATGGATTTGGGGGCGACGTCCTTCGACTTCATTCCACGTGATTTCATCGGATTTGGTGACCGTGTGAATCCAATCGGTTGCAAGGCCGCTTTCGACCAATGCAGCATCAAGTATGGTCACATATTCTCCCCTTTGAGGGGTTTTCTGAGTCTGGCGAGGGATTCCGTCACCGTGCTTAATCGGGAGGCCGCCAGAAACAACTTTCGCGTCCTCAGTGATCATTGGAGGGATTCGAACAAATCGGCGAGCGTGTTGGGCTGATGCTGCTCCGCCAAGCCAAAGTGCGAGGCGGTCGATGCGCCCTCGGCCGCGCGAAGTCCAAACCCAGGTGCGTGCAATTCCTTGCCATACTTGGTCAACCATAGCCTCAACATCCAATCGCTGTTGATGTGAAAGACGAGGGGATAAATCCAACAGGATAGAAGGGCCTGCTGGCCCATGTTTGAGGTGATTTTTCCAACCTTGGAACACTTCATCGAGTCGCGGAGCCATTTCATTCAAACCGTGCGTTCTACTGTTTCTTGGTCGAGCGGGGTCAAGGTGTAAAAAGGCGATAGATGGCATCGAATGAAGTTGGAAATGGTCGGCAATAGACGCACAAACAACCGCTCCATCTCTGCCGTCTCCGGACAGAATTCGGGTTTGGAGAAAATAATCAGTCGTACTTTCGTTGCGATAATTAGCAATTGACTGTATGTTTACTGCGCTTGCTTGAGCCCGAGCGGGATTTAACTCCACTCCAATTCCTGGGCGCTGCAACAGAGCGATGTGGGCGCCAAGCTGTATTCCACTGCCGCAGGCACAATCCAAAATATACCCCTCTGGAAGTTGAAGTTCGGTGAGCAGTTTGGAACGGGCAAGTGCAACTTGCCAAGGAGTTGCGAGAGGTTGTCCTTCATCCGCGTGATAGAACACCAATTCTTTCCCAGCAGTCTTGTCAGGGGAAAATTCAACCAACCCGTTCGTTGAGGTTATTTTGGGGTCGAAGATTTGACTCATCCTTTCGCCTCAAATTCCGGCAACGTCCGACCGAGTGAGAATGCTCTCGAAATGTATTCCTGCGTCTTCGAAGGCTTTTTTGGCACCTTCTTGACGGTCAACGATGCTGATAACGGCAACGACTTGGCATGAAGTATCGTTGTGAATTCTTTCCACTGCACGAATTGCCGAACCCCCTGTAGTCGTCACGTCCTCAACAATGATGATGTCGCCTCCTGCTTCTAACGAACTGCCCTCGATGCCCGGGGGGTTGTTGGTTTTCCTTCCGCCGCGGCCTTTCGATTCTTTGCGAACCATGAAGCCACGGCGAGGAGAATCTGTAGACGATGTTGCAATGGCTATTGCTGTCAGCGGCACTGCTCCTAACTCGAGTCCACCGACGAAATCTGCGCCTAATGCATCCATTCGCATATTGAAGAGTTGGCCGAGCAGGTGCGTCGATTCTGGGTGCATCATCACCGGCTTCGTGTCAAAAAACCAACGTGATTGGCGTCCACTGGCGAGAGTGAATGCGTCGTCAGTACCGCCGTCGATGAAGGCCAATTCACGAACCAATTCTACGAGACGTGCCCAATTTTGATGGTTGCGGACGCTAGAGTGAACTGTCATGGATACCCGCTCTCATCCAGCGTCAATGAACTTTGTTCTCACACAAGCAGCAAACCACATCATAAAAAAGAGGCGAGGCACTCATAAACGGTCGCCTACAAGGTGTGTTGAAGTCCCATGTCGAATACAGAAAGTGGGGGCCAAAAACAAGGAATAAATCCCTTGATTGGTCTCGACATTGAACGTTTAGAGGCAGAAATGCTTCGATATCATCAATGGCTTGATGAGCACGCTGATGAAGCATACATTGTTGCTGAAAAGGCGAGAAATTTGGGTTATGATCACAAAGAATTCGTTGAAATTCCACGAGCTGCCGACCTCGCAGGAAGAACCGAAAAATTACTCGTCGAGTATCTTGATGGGTATGAAGTGGCCGAGGATATTCGCAAACTTTTGGCAGAACACGACCGAGAGACAACATCGATTATGATGGCCCAGAGTGTAGCAAGAGGGTTTCGTGAACGAGGCTACGACCTCATCACAGCTATCGATGTTGGGCTCCGTGTTGGCCTTGCTGTCCTCACCGAAGCGGTTCTGGTTGCTCCTCTGGAAGGTATCAGCGAAGTCCGGCTGTTGAACAATGTGGATGGTTCTCAGTTTTTGTCTGTACACTTTGCCGGGCCAATCCGAGCTGCGGGTGGAACCGCTCAAGCATTAGCTGTTTTGATTGCTGATATGATTCGCAGAGAACTCAATATTGGACATTACCAGCCGACCGACCCTGAAGTTGAACGCGTGAAAGAAGAATTCGGTTTGTATCGTGGAAATCTGCAATACAGGCCGTCTCCTGCAGAAATTGATGAGATTGTTCGCGCATGCCCGATTATGATTAACGGAGAGTCGACTGAACGGATTGAATGTGCCGGTTATGGGCGAGTTCGAAACATCGACGAAGCACGTATTCGTGGAGGTGTTTTGCTTGTTATTGGTGAAGGTATGTGCCTCAAAGCACCAAAGATTCGCAAACATACCGAACGTCTCAAAGTCCCCGGATGGGAATTTATATCGAAATTCGCTTCTAAGGGGAAAGACTCCGAATCCAAAGGAGAAAGTGGCTCCTTCAAGTCGAGAAAAGTTCCGACGATTACGAAATTTATGAAGGACATAATCGCTGGAAGGCCTGTTTTTGGAGCACCTCTTCAACCGGGTGGCTTTCGCCTACGATACGGGCGTGCACGACCCTCTGGACTTGCCGCAGCCTCGACCAACCCCGCATCAATGCTGGCCATGGACGATTTCATTACAATAGGCACACAAATGAAAATTGAACGGCCTGGTAAGGCGTGTGCTATCACCCCTTCGGACAATACAGATGGGCCATGGGTCGTGCTAAATGATGGCAGATTCTTGCGTATTGATGATGCTCGAAGTTATTCTGCTGTTCGTTCGAAAGTCGGGTGTGTTTGGGACAATGGAGAGTTGGTTCTTGGGTATGGAGAATTTATGGAAAACAACAAAAATTTGGTTCCAGCTGGATACTGCAACGATTGGTGGGCGAGCGATCTCCTTGAAATGCTTAATTCCGATTCGACTGTTGAAGAGTTTGCCAAATTAAGCGGGCTTTCAGTCGATGATTTACCCGAAGGATTACCTGGGCTTCAACCAGAAGATGTTGAAAATGCAAATACTCAATTCCATATCCGCAGAAAATGGCATGCCTATTTGACCAAGTGTGTTCTAAAATGGGAACAATTCAAAGCAATTTCTTTGCGATTTAAAACTGCAATTCCAAATCCACAAAACCCTTGGTTTCTCGACCTACCCATTGAATGGGTCCCTCCTCTGTTGGAATTGTTGGAAAACGCAATCATTGAACCGATTGGAACACAGAATTCTGGTGAAAAAAAGGATGATGAAGTCTTTATGGCGCACCCTATACATGAGCCCCGGCAACTTCGAATTGTCGATGGGGTAAAAGGTTGGACGCCAAAGGTAATGGAAATTTTGAGACCTGAATCCTTTGATGACCTTTCAAAACATGAAATTCCCGGGCCGCCCCAAAGGCCCGTCAAACCGATATTCTCCAAGGAAATACCTGAAGTTTGGGCGCTCATTCAGCACGGATTTGC
Organism: Candidatus Poseidoniaceae archaeon; assembly: GCA_030741225.1. GTDB lineage: Archaea > Thermoplasmatota > Poseidoniia > Poseidoniales > Poseidoniaceae > MGIIa-L1. Next base: position 29,697 of record JASLVU010000001.1, read on the forward strand.
TAAGGCATCTGCGATGATACTCGGGCTCCGGCACCACCACGATGGTGAAGATTTGGTGATTACATCAGGGTGGCCTGCAATGTTGGAGGCTTTTGGATTTGGAGATGGTGGTGAGAGCCCTCTTCGTATAGTCGATGCGGGTTCAAAGTTCAACTCGCGAATCAAACAATTACGTGATGCGCATGCAACCTTGTCTGAAGAGCGAGCGCGCCTAAAGGAACTTCGACAATCTCGTTCTACTGTTCGTATAGCCGCCGAAACCGATGCTCGACAGAGAGGATTAGGTATTGCAGAAACAGATGAGGTTGGGCGGCTGGCAGAAGCAAAAGTCGAAGATACTGGCCCTGCGGACCCTCAAAAATACCTCGCTGCTCAAATTCATGAAGATGATCATGCTGTTGATGGAATTCTCCAAATCATCCGTAAGATCTCCGACCTGCGTTGGGAACATGCCGCCCCAGTTCGTGTTGGGTGTCGTATGGGACGGCCAGAAAAAGCGGCGCCTCGAATAATGAATCCGATGACTCATGCTCTGTTTCCTATCGAGTTAAACGGCGGAAATCAACGATTGCTCGCAAACGCTGCTGAAAAACAAAGTATTCGTGTTCAAGTTGGGCGGCGAATTTGCAGTAAATGTGGGAAAGAATCCCCATTCATCCTCTGTCATCACCGGCTGGTAGACCCGGACGGCATGGAAAGGGTTGGCGAGCCGTGTGGCGGACGAACCAAAATGAAAGAAAACGAGAACTCTAAACGCCGCAGAAGAGGAGAATTGCAGACGGTTCGTTTGGACACAATGATTGAAGATGCTCGAATTCGTCTTGGGATTGACAGGATTCCTCGACAAGTGAAGTGTATGAAAAAGATTGCCAGCAGAGACCAAACTCCTGAGGCGATTGAAAAGGGGTTGCTTCGTGCAAAACACGAGCTCCCTGTTTTTCGAGACGGTACGGTTCGTTTCGATATGAGTGATGTCCCCATTACCCACTTCTCTCCGAGAGAGGTGGATGTCTCATGGCAAACATTGCATTCGTTAGGATATACGCATGACTTCGAAGGAGTCCCTCTCACCAACGACGAGCAAATGTTGGAAATTTTTCCCCAAGATTTCATCGTCAGTAAAGCAGCAGGCGATTTCTTCGTGCGTACAGCCCAATTCATTGATGAACTTCTCGTACGATACTATGGTTTGGAACCCTACTACAATGTCGATACTCCTGATGACCTTGTTGGGCACCTCATTTGCGCTCTTGCACCCCACACCTCCGGAGGAGTGTTGAGCAGAATCATCGGTTGGGCCGACTGTTCTGGTGGATATGCCCATCCCTTGTTTCACGCTGCAAAGCGAAGAAATTGCGATGGAGACGAGGATGCTATCATGCTCCTCATGGACGGACTACTCAACTTCAGTAGAGAGATTTTACCCGCAAATAGAGGAGGTTTGATGGATGCCCCTTTGGTTTTGACGACACGTCTCAACCCTACTGAAGTCGATAAAGAAGCATTGAATGTTGATTCAGGGTGGTTTTACAGCCGTGATTTTTATGAAACCACACTCTCGCAACCGCATCCAAAAGAATGTGCTGAGCGAATGGATTTTGTCGAACGGCGACTCGGTTCTGTTGCTGCTGTACGCGGTTACGGCTATACTCACGATTGTCACGCTATTGACCAAGGGCCTGCACTCTGTGCATACAAGACCCTTGACACCATGATTGACAAAATGAACGGTCAATTGGACCTCGGCCATCGATTGAGAGGGGTTGATGTGCGAACTGTAGCATCGAGTGTGGTACGTTCGCACTTTTTGCCGGACCTTAGAGGAAACCTCAATGCTTATGCGCGTCAAAAAATTAGGTGCCTAAAATGTGGCCATTCGTATCGAAGAATGCCGGTAGCAGGCACATGCATCCAGTCAAAAAAGGAAACTGGGCGAGGACTGTCAAGCGTTGGCGTTTCAAAATCTGAAGGAGGCTTGTGTGGCGGGAATCTTGCACTTACAGTATCTGAAGGTGCGGTGAGAAAATACATCAAAGTTACAAAGCACGTCATGGCAACATATGGTGTCGATATGTACACAAGGCAGAATGTCGAGTGGTTAGCCGATAGTGCGGATTCATTGTTCAACAACGATCGAGCGAAGCAACTCTCTCTAGCTGACTTCCTCTAAGGTTTGAGTTCGTGCACGAAACCGGAATTTACTTTTTATCAAATGAGGGGTTGTTGCCTATCGAGGGGCAGTTATGGACGAGGCAACACTTGTTCTGTACGTGATACTGTATGTACTTTTACCGTTATGGGGTATAGCGAGCATGTTGGATTGGTGGTGCCATAAACAAACCTCAATTGAATCGACTTCGGGACTTCATGAAGCGAATATTCACTGCTTGATGGGTTTTCAAATCGCAATTCCTTTGGTACTCTCATTGATTTTTGAAGTCAATGTTTTCGTTCTCCTTTTGTGCCTTGGTGCACTTATCGCTCATGAATTGGTTGCGCATTATGATGTCCATTACACAACCGACAAGCGCGAAATTAGTATCTGGGAAGTCCATGCTCACAATTATTTGGCAACACTGCCATTTTTCCTGTTTTTACTCATCGTCGTTCGAAAGTGGGAGGTTTTTATCGACCTTATCACACTCAACTGGTCTGGTGGATTTGGATTAGAATGGAGACAAGAACCACTTGGAGCCACTGGCAATTACGCTGCATTTTACATCGGCTCGATGTCAATTCTCGTGGTTGTGCCTTACTTCCAAGAATGGTGGCGATGTTGGAACTACCAAAGAAAGCAAGCGAAGGAAGTGGTTGATTGAGCGTGTATATTACAAGTACAGGGATTTTTCTTCCTGGCCCATCGGTTGCTGTTGAAGAAGTCGAAAACATCCTCGGAGCAGTTCATGGAAAACCCTCATCGCTTCGAGTCCAAATACAAAAGGCGAACAAAATACAAACTCGGCATTATGCAATTGATGAAAATCAGCAGACGACCCACAGCAATACTGAAATGGCTGCAAATGCTGCTGAACAATGTCTTGACAGGGCATTTATTGGTCGAGAAAAAGTCGGCATGCTCGCCGTTGCATCAACTCAAGGAGATTTGCCGGCTCCAGGTATGGCAAGCATGGTTCAAGCAGAACTCGAATTGCCCGAAATTGAAATTTTAACAACCCATGGGATTTGTTCTTCTTCGATTATGGCTCTCAAGGCAGCATGGAACAGTATGCGGCTTGAAGAGCACGAAGCGGCATTGGTTGTTTCGAGCGAATTAGCAAGCCGGTTGTTGAAAAAACAACGCTATGAAGCCGCTACAACCTCGACTTTTGCAACAAAACGGATTGATTTCAGCACCGAATTTCTTCGATGGATGCTGTCCGATGGAGCTGGAGCTCTCTTACTTCAAAATAAACCGGCGCCGAAGGGACTCAGTCTTCGAATCGATTGGATTCGAGCATTTTCACACGCCCATGCGCTCCCTACGTGCATGAGTGTAGGTTCTGCGGGACGAAATGAAGATAAGAGAACTTGGCAAGACTACAACACATACGCTGAAGCAGAGAAAGACGGTGCATTGCTCCTCAGACAAGATGTCCGCCTACTTGAAAACCTCATGCGAATGGGAGTTGACGGATACCTACGGCTGGTCGATGAAGGTGTGAGTAATCCAAGCAAAGTCGATCATTTCTTGTGCCATTATTCAAGTCACCATTTCCGCAACAAAATCCTTGAATTGCTCGATAGAGCAGGTGTCGGAATTCCTGAAGAAAAATGGTGGACAAACCTCTATACGCGTGGAAACACCGGTTCTGCATCGCTTTTCATTATGCTCGATGAATTCCTTCGTACCGATGAAGTCACTATTAAAGAGGGAGAAAGTGTTCTTTGCTTTGTTCCCGAAAGTGGTCGTTTCAATACGACCTACGTACATCTCACGGTGGTGAGCCAATGAAAAATGGAGAAATAAAAATAGAAACCGAACTGGAACATGAAATTGAAGTCGACGAGGTAAGTGAGGGTTTGAATCCACATGCCCAAATTTGCTTGCAACATCTATTGCGAGTGTGGCTAGGATTTGAGCGAGACCTTGCCAAAGTTCCTCTGCTGCGACGTATCGATCTAGGGACATATACTGCTGAGGACCATCAGCTCTTTCTGTTGAATATTCGTCAGCAAGTCATTGAAGGCTCAAGATGGATTACCAGAACGGCAAGTAGCTTTGACAGAGACCATGCAGAAATTCGTTCAACAGTCATTAGTCATGCAGTTGACGAACACCGAGACTACGAGATGTTGGAAAAGGACTTTGTCGCTTCTGGAGGCCGACTTGAGGACATACTCAGCATGGAGCGGAATATTGGTTCAGAAGCACTTCATGGATTCCTTATGCACAAGTCATCCCAACCGAACCCAATTGATTTGTTAGGAGCGATGTGGATTATCGAAGGCCTTGGGGAAAAAATGGCAACCTCTTGGGCTGAAAGAATTCAGGAATTAACCGGACTGGGTAAAGATTCAACTCGATTTATGACTTATCATGGACACAACGATAGTGAACATATGGAACGCTTCTATGCTACATTGGACAGTGTTTGCACCGATGAAAAGGCAATTCAGCGTATTGTCAAAACAGCAAAAGTCGTTGCCCGCCTCTATCGTTTGCAGTTGGAGGAGTTGGAACAGAGTGGCGAATGAAAAAGTACTGTCAAGAAAAGAGCGTCGTGCTGAACGCAGACTGCAGAAAGCCTTGGAGAAAAATCACGGGCGAATGCCTGCTTCATTGAGCGACGCTTTAGGAGGGGATGAAAGTCTGCCCTTGGATTCAGTAGCCAAAGAGTATTGGCTGAAAGATCTTCAAAATCCCCTAAGGATTATCGTACTTCCTACGCTCAAAATCCTCTTGAGTATCACACTTCACATCACGTATTACTTGAAACGCTTATCACCAATCCAATGGCGTGCACACAGATTCTTACAATGGCAAATCTGCTTCTTCATGAAGTATTTCGTTCGACCAGAAGCAAATATTTTGATTCTACGACACTTTCAAGCCGAAAGTAATCTGTTGAATTTTGTCATAGATAATTCGGGTAAAGACGGTGTTGCACCTGTTGAAATCTATCCAAAAGAAATTCAAGATTTAATGGTACAAACATTTGTTCATCACGATCAAGGGATATTAATGACTATGCGAGATTTGGGGCAAATGGATACTTCAAATTGGCCGATTAAAGAGAAGGATTTGTCATGGCAAAACTGGGAGCCGGTACGTATTGACTATGGTTCAAAAAAGAAAAAGTGGACGCAATTTCTTGATTTTGAAACTGCTCACGAATTGTTCAAGACCACGTTTTGTTTCTGGTTAACCGCAAAAGAATACGAGGCGGCAATCAATTCATTCCAATTCGACCATTCTGTAGGGATTCGAATAGATGAAATTGTTGGGGCTGCACACTTTGCAGACTTAGCATACAATCGATTCCCGATGATTCTTGTTGGGCCTACTGGTCTCTCTTATCGTTTCTTGATGCACGGTTTCTTTGTTGAGCATGCGCATGCTCATTTGGAAAAAATTCGTTTATCGCTTGGTTTAGAAAACTAAGTTTCTGTGGGCAAGTGGATTATTTTCGGTGATGGATAAACACGTTGCCGCAAACCTTGCACCAAATTTTGAGGCCGTCTTTGCGAGGTGTTGCTCCAGCAACATCGATTTCAACGCCGCATGGACAAGTCGCCGAGTTCTCCATGTTCAAGCCGATAAGGTCCCGCTTGATGAACTCAACGCTTAGGATGAAAGAAACATCCATGCTTCAAAACATACGAAAACCTTGGTCATAGAAAAACCCTTGACTTCATCAACAGCCAACTGCTCTACAACACCTCCAGCTGCAAGAACTGCTTCGCTAATTGAACTTTCAATATCTGATATCGCAGTACGTTCGGCAATCGCCCAACCGCGCAAAACAGTCGTATGTCCACGACTCATCAAAGGTAAAAGGGCGGGTATATGTTCTATGCTTTGGTGTGGAAGGTTTACCAGCAGCAGGTCGACTACGCCTTGATTTTTGGCATCAAGCGGCCAACTTTTCGCGTCACAACATGAAATTTCACTCGGCTCTAAGGGTTCAGCAACATTGCCCTCGGAATCTTTTCGCCGTGAAGTAAAGTATTCAATATTCAATTCAAGTAATTCCACTGCGTCAGGGTTAAGGTCGCCTGCTAAATAGCCTGAAAGAAGGTCCGGTTCCTTTAGCAGAGAGGCCATACTCGGGCCGACACCTGCGTAAGGGTCTGCGACAACCAGCCCCCTTCCAAGTTTGTTCCGTAACTTCTTCGATGAATGAAGAGTTGCCATTCTTTGATTCGAGAGGCGGGCTGAGAAGTAAACCTTGGAAGGGTCAACCCACAAAAAATACCCGTTTTCTCGAACCCTTGTCCGAGGCGACACGGTTCCATCTCGACTTGCGAGAGGTATGAGTTCTCGAATACGAAATTCTCCCTTCACTCCCGAATAAAAGGGAGTTCCGCAGACAAGTCTGACGTGAGGGAATTGTGTAAGCATTGCATCAGCCATCATCTCACCATACTCCCAGATTGATTCACCAAGTTTCACAATCAGAACATCGCCTTGAATTTCAAATGAACGTGGTAATTCCTCGCTATGCTCAGCAACAAAGTCTTCATCAAGATGGTCGAGCCAATTTTCAGATTTAGGGCGGACGTTAGCGGGAATATCGACATGGGGGTGCCCGTCCCAAATCGGGTCACCCTCACGAGGCGCCAACTCATTGAGAGGAATGGCATTTGTACCATCTTCTAAATTCGTGACGCCGGCAGTGATTGAATTCCATTGCTTTGTGCGGCATAACTCGAGCCAATGTTGGGTTTGTGCCCTCGGCACACTCAAATGACGCATGACACTCGCTCCATCCAAGCGCGTTGGAGGTTTGAGCATGGCGGAAGATTCCTTTGTACTCCAAAACATTCCCAAAACAGGGCTTTTGCTCATCGGAATCGGGCCAGGTTCTGTCGGAGGCATGAGTCTTGAAGCGATTGAAGCTGCCAAAATGGCAGACCATCGAAGATATGAAGCGTATACCGCGCTTTGGCCGAGTGAAGAATTGGAACTTTTGGAAAATACAATCGGGCCTATCGAGCGCGTCATGCGTCCAGAAGTCGAGCAACCTGACGAAATCTTCGCTTTAGCACGCAACTCGCTGGTTGCTCTTTTGGTTGTAGGGGATCCGTTACAAGCGACAACTCATGTCGACCTTCAATTGCAAGCTCTGGAACACAACATCGAATGTAAGGTGTTTCATGGCGTCTCTATAACCACAATTGTCACCGGCGCAGTCGGGTTGTCGAATTACCGATTTGGTCGACAAACAACCGTCACCTACCCTTACGGTGGTTGGATTGCAACCTCGCCACTCGAAGTGATTGCAGTGAATAGATTCCGTGAATTGCACACTCTTGTTCTTCTTGACCTCGACCCTACTGGGCAAGGTACTGGAGACCAAAAGCCAATGAAACCGAGCGATGCGAAGCGTTCAATTGAATTGATGTGGGATAAACTTGGTGAACATTTGAAACAATTTGCTGAGCCTACAGAATCTCCGCTCATCGCTTCACAGGAGTTTGCATTCAAGGCATTCTTAGAGGGTGAAAAAGACAACTTACCCATCGTACTTTGCTCAGACATGGGTACACGAGAACAAGAAATCATTTTTACGAACCTTGGGGGACTTGGAGATTTAGAAGGTGGCCGGTTAAACTGCCTCATCATACCAGCATCAACCAGTGAAGTTGAAGACAAAGCCCTTCTTCGTTGGAAACAGGAGTGAGGAGTAATGGCAGAAAATATTCTTCTTTTGGCCTCATTCTTGCTGTTTATGTTTTTCTTTGCAGGGGTTGGTCTTGCATCAATGCGTGTGAAAGAAGACACTACCGATGACTATCTTGTTGCCGGAAGAGGAATGCATCCGGCTCTAGCAGCATTGTCGGCCGTTAGCACATGGAACTCAGGATACATGTTCATCGGATTTATCGGGTTTATTTTCCTCAACGGATATTCTGCCATTTGGATCGCTGCCGTCTCCACCATAGGCCAGTTAGTGGCATGGATTTGGCTTTACAAATACATACAAAAACAAGGTGAAGAGCGGGGCATTCGCTCTTTGTCATCTCTTGTTTCAAACACAACCGGTTCTCCAGAAGCAAAAACTGCTGCTGTTCTTTCGGTTCTTTTCTTATCGATTTATGCCGCTGCGCAGTTGACTGCAGGAGGGGTCGCGCTTGAAGTCATGCTCAACTGGTCGCCGACAATCGGGATTCTCATCGGCTTTGTTTTGGTCGTTGCTTACTGCTATGCCGGTGGAATTCGAGCCTCAATATGGACTGATGCTGCACAATCTTGTGTCATGATTGTTGGCTCCCTCATCCTGTGTTTTGTTGCGATTAAGGGCTCTGGCGGATTTTCAGGCCTCCATAACGAATTGGAAATTATCGACCCTGGAATGGTCAACCTTTTCCCCTCAGGATTAATGTTTGGAGCAACCCTTTGGATTGCTGCGTTTTTCCTTGGGGGTTTAGGTGTTGCTGGACAACCGCAAGTGGTGTCGCGAGTGATGACTCTGAAAGATGATAAAGCCAGAAAAGAAGCGATGGTTTGGTTTTTCGTCTGGCAAACTCCATTCATCGCAATCATGTTCCTCATTGGCCTTGCCTGTAGAGTTTTGCTGCCCGAACTGGGCGCATCTGGCGCAGAAACTGGATTGCCGAAACTCGCTATGGAACAGTTGAATCCCTTCCTTGGAGGATTAATTCTAGCATCTATTTTTGCTGCGACCATGTCGACTGCTGACAGTCAAGTTCTTGCTTGCACAGCCGCGATTACCGATGATGTCAAACCCGAATGGAGTCAAGACCACAAGACTACGAAGAAAGTCACCTTGGTTGTTGCTGCATTTGCTACAGCCATCTCTCTTGTCGGACAGCAATTTCCCGGTTTCGGTGATTCGGTTTTCGCATTGGTTGTTCTTGCTGTGTACGGCCTAGGGGCAATTTTTGTCCCTCTCCTGTTGGTGAGAATGACTGGGTATGAGCCCGATTCCACACACACGATTGCAATGATGATTGCGGCTATGAGTGGCGTTATGATTTGGACGATTCTCGGCTTCGGCGATGAGGTGTTTCCGTCCGTTCCAGGAATGGGCGCTGCATTTGCAACACACTTTGCATTCTGCCAGTTCCGAGACGAATCGCCTGACAATCCATTTGGTAGATTTGCAGTTCCCAAAGGTAGGCCAATGGGGATTGGGGTTGCAGTTGTTCTTCTTCTTGCTGCAACAGTTGAAGGTTCGTACTTCGCTTTCGCCCCAGACGAATCCGATGGCCCAGGGGTGCAGGGGAGTTACAACGTAACGGCTAATTTCCGCACATTAACGCTGGACAACGGTGGCGAGTACATTGCTGATGGAGAAACATTTTCTCTCAACCTCACAACGGATTCTTTGAACGACGATTCCTTAAACATCGTTGGTGCAAAAATTTCCATGTCGTATTCAGAGGATGAGACCAGCGCCGGTTTAGGCTGTATTGTAAGCGGAGGGGCGGCTGAACCCGATACCATTACAGGCACGTTGATCCATAACGAATTCAACGGTTCAGAAAGTGGTCAAAATCAGGAAGGGGTGCCGTCTTCGCATGAAACGCTTGTTGAATGGTACAATGCTTCCATGATTGGTGATGTTTCAAATGTTACACGAGACGATATTGTTGCTGGTTTGAATTCAAACGGCGCTGGTTTAGGCCAGTATTCCATTGACTTATCCGTAGATGTAAGTATGGGTGGAGGAGAACTATGCACGCACACGGATGATGGTGAAAACGTTGATTACACCATTGAAGTCATTATCCTTGACTACACGATTACTGA
>JASLVU010000200.1 GCA_030741225.1 Candidatus Poseidoniaceae archaeon
CCATTCTCGTCAAGTGAACAACCTGTTGAAGGATTTGAACTCATCATTCCAGGAACGCAAGTCAGTCTTGGTGCTTGGGACATTATCGGTATGATGACAGGTATACCGTTGATTGTGTTCTTGTCGTTCAGTCTGTTGACGCGCAATAAGAGAACCGCTCGATTCCTTGAACAGCTTGAATCTGCAAAATCTCGAAAAGATATTGCTGTGGTTGCCGAGGCTTATGAAAGCGCGATTAAATGGCGATTGATTGGACCGCATCAAGGTATGCGTCTTGAGCGAATACGAGCAGAAGCTGACGACAAGTTAGAAGAAACCGAACGTCAATTCAAGTATAAGGTTGAAGACAAGTACAAGCAACTCGAGCCAAAGAAAGAGGAGCCAAAGGCGCAGTTCTTTGACAAGGTGGACCAAACGCCTCTGGTTGAGCAACCAAAAGCATCTGCTGAGAGCGAAGTATCAGGAGATGAACCAATTTCAGAGTCCGAAGAGAACGAGAAACCGACCGGTGAAGATTCCGAAGAGAGCGCAAAATCAGAAGTTGAGGCCCCATCCATAGATGCTGAACCTTCACTTATCGATGAAAATGGACGACAATGGTACCACGACGAAGAGAAGAGGTACTGGTGGAGAGACGAATCCCAACACGAATGGAGTCTCTTGGACTCGAAAGATAGCGAGTGAACCTCAAAACCCTTCAAACATTATACTTAGAAACAAATAGTACCTTCATGACGCAACGGCATGAGTCAAATGACGTTTGCACGCATCTTTGAGGAAAAGCGTTCATTTGTACTGTCTCTGGCTGTGTTGTTGGTTCTTGCCATCCTGTATGTTGTGTTTGGCCAATCCAATTGGGCTGAAGGGCCAGTGGAATCTGCGACACGGTTTTGTGAAAAGATATCTGATGGTCTCATCAAAGAGCCAGTGAATGCTTTCTCGAATTTCACCTACATTATTGTCGGTCTTGTAATCTTGTGGAACATGCCCTCAAAACAGGAAGCAGCGGCCAATCCTATGCTTGAGGGTGGCCTTTATCCAACATTGTTTGCGGTCGGCTCGATGTACATTGGAATTGGGAGCTTTGCCATGCACGGAACCAATACAAATTGGGGTACGAGCATGGATTGGACCGGAATGCTGTTTTTCATTTCTTTTCCAGTATACTACAATTTGAGTCGTCAATTCCAGTGGAGTGACAAATTGTTTATGTCGGTCTTTTTCACGATGTTCTTCCTCACTGCCGTGCTGGATACCTATGCCTCCAACAACAATCATGTTTTGATTGAGAATTTCTCCGATTCGAAGAAGTTGCGTCTTAACCAAATCACTCGCGACTACATGTGGTCGTTGTACATCGGCACATGGATTATTCAGGAAGCAAAAAACCTCACACAGAACCGCTTGGTTTGGATGATTGCTCTACCACTCATTGCTTGTGTAACTCTCTCAGTAGGCGTTCCAGTCATGCAAATACTCATTCTTTGTGTAATGTTTGTCGGCATCGCAATGGTGCTTCATTTCAAACCCGGTCAAACACTTGTTCGCAATCCAAACCCGCATTTGTGGTATGGCGTTGGGTGTTATGTTGTTGGAAATATCGTTTGGCGCTTTGGCAGAGACGGAGAAGCAGCATGCAATCCAGATACACTGTTTCAATACCACGCATTATGGCATGTCTTCACCGGCCTGGCCGTGTATTTCTTCTACCGTTATTTCATCACCGAAAACAATCATATTTCCAATTAAAAAGATGCAAATTAATCTCTGAAACAGGTCCAGAATCGCTAAATTTTTCTTTATGTCAGCGAAACTAAATATTCCTTCATCAAGGATTCACCATGTCGCAGTTCGATAATCTCTACCTTTGCCCACGATGCGAACACACCGATTTACTGCATGCAGAGGGTATGATTTGTGACAAGTGTGGCTTCAAACATTGCTTTGTTGCGAAACACATCTCGAGCAGTGATCGCAGATATTGGGTTGATATTGAGCTGAACGGCGATGCTTGGCGTAAGGAAAAGCGCGTCGCTACCATGGTGAAGCAACACTTGCCGAAAGACAAGAACATTACCAAATCTTTTGAAAAACTTGTTTCTCAGATGTTTGCCACTTTATCAACCAACAAAGACCAAATTGATTCTTACTTTCCTGAATTTACCCGAGATTACAAACGAACTACTGGTAAGAGAAACAAGGGTTGGAAATCATCAAAACCGAATCTTCGTCAAGGGCGCGCGGCGACTCGTGGTCTTCTGTTTGAGGGGGCATTCAATAGGATATTATCTGAGCATGACCAGTTTCAACCGGTGTTCACACCGGCCATAATGCTTGAAGATGCAACTTTGTGGGAGGAATTGAAATCGAATGGCGAGGATTTGAGCGAAGATCATCTCGAGCAAGCATACGATGAAACAGAGTTGATTTATTTTGAACCAGACGGTTGGTTCTTGTATGAAGGACAAAAAATTCCAATCGAATTCAAGACATATGGAGAAGGTGGTCTAGTAAGGAAGAATTTCTTGAAAGGTTTTTCTCAATCTCGTAGATATGCCTCTCTCTCTGACACATACCACGGTAAAAATCCAAATCATTATTCGGCACTGATTATTTGTTGTCCAGAAGAAAGGAAATTTGCATGCGTGATGCTTGATGAACGAATTGAAAAAATCCTTGGTTCGTAATAACCATATGATTCTGCAAAACTTGGTTTATTAACAGTTGAGATGAAATCTTCTTGATGAACCACAGCACGCCTTTTGGAAACATAAGGGTCGAGAATGATGTTACACCAAAGCGACTCAAAGCAGTACTCAAAGCCCTTCAATGGTGTCGGACATTATCACAAGATAGCGCTTGGCAATTCCATTACACAGAAGGAGAGGGCTCGCTTATTCAGTCGATTAACAACCAAAAAGTTGAGTTGTTCCCCTTGAAGGCAGCACATCTTGATTTGGGT
>JASLVU010000201.1 GCA_030741225.1 Candidatus Poseidoniaceae archaeon
GTTTATGGTCTTACCAAGGGCCAGTATTCAGCAACAGCAGATATTGGTTCGAAAAAGAAGAAAGGAGCCCCTAACAAGACGCAACCCATCGATTTGTGTGCGCTAGCAATCAACCTTGGTTGCACTTTTGTGGCTCGCTCCTTTTCCGGTTCCAAGAAACAATTGGGTGCTTTACTCAAGGCTGCAATGTCTCACAAAGGTTTTGCATTAATCGATGTCATCAGCCCATGTGTGACATTCAACAACAACGATGAGTCAATGCGTTCCTATGGGTACGTCAAAGAAAACGAAATGACTCTGCACATGACCGATTACATCCCTCATTTCAACCCAGTTGAAGAGATTGAAGTCCCTGATGGACACTTCCGTGACATTACCCTTCATGACGGTTCAATCATTCGATTAGAAACAATTTCTGCTGAACATGATCCGAGCAATGCTGTAGCGGCACTTACCGCATTGCATGAAGCTGAAAGTTCGCAAAAGCACGTTACAGGACTGTTGTACTTTGATAGCTCTAAACCATCGTTAGCCGAAGACCTTGGACTGGTTGATACTGCTTTACTTGATGTCCCCAATGATGCTCTTCGACCAAGCAGAGACACGCTCGATAAAATCAATGCTGCTCTACACAGCTAATTCCAGTAGAAGGATGTGAAAATATGAATGTATTACCAACCTTGGTTGGGATACTGCTTTTTGCTGTCGTTGTTTTTTTCCTCGTACGCTCTAGAAATAACAAGAATCGTCTTCTAAGCGCTGCAGCCCGAAGAGAAAAACACGCACCCAAAGAATCAATTTCACCTCGAAGACTGAATTCTAGAGGCGAACAAATCGACGAAGAGGTTCACGATTCCAACCAATACGAAGATGAGCAATTCGATTCGAATATAGAGCGAGTTGTTGAAGAGGATTTACCGTCAAACATCATTGACTCCAGTCGACAAGTTAATGATTTGAATGAACAGGAAAAAACGGAATACGAACAAAGAGATAAAGTTCGAGATGAGCATATACTTTCGCTGAGTCTCCTTGTTGAAGATTTATTCGATGAAGAAATCAAAGAGCAGGTGGAAACGGATGTTGAGCCAGAAAAAGAAATCAATGAGTTCGAGAGTTCGAGTATTGAACTTCGAAACTCATGGATTGAGCAGAACGAGGAGCCATTGAATGAACATGCATCGCTTGTGGAACAAGAAGAGATTGGCAGCGGGATTCAATATCTTGACGCAGAAGCCATTGAAAACGATGACATCGAGCAACGTCTCGAACGAGAGGGTGGAAAAACCGGTGAAGTCCAAATCTCTCTTACCTGGGACGATTACAACGACCTAGATTTGCATATATTTTGTCCTTCAGGAGAGCGGATTTATTTCAACAACAAAACCAGTGAATGCGGTGGAGAATTAGATGTTGACATGAATGTTCGACCGACAAGCGACAATGCGGTTGAAAATGTGGTGTGGATTGAAAATGCCCCTTCCGGGAAATACAAGGTCGGTGTCCATTTTTACAAACATCATGAGAAAGACGGAACAACTCCTACCTGCGAGTTTCGACTTCGCGCAACTATTCACGGTGAAAGTCGCGATTATTCCGGCTCGATTACCCACGGCCAAGCAATGCAAATGGTGACAAGTTTTACATTGAAAAGCGATACAACTTCTTAGTAAATTCGGCCCATGATTTTTCTAAAGAATCTCCGAAGAAAAGACCTGTTTGGTCGTTCACACAATCCAAGACGCCAATCCAATTCTCCCGCTTTTTCAAATTTCAAAAGTTCCTCAAACCCTCCAATCCATTCTCCATTTATGAATATTTGAGGGACAGTTTTGCTCCCATTGGTGCGAATTTGGTACTCAGTATCTACTCTTCTAGAGGTCCCAAGCCGAATTTCCTCGTAAGTTACTTTTTTGGAATCAAACATTCGTTTGGCATTCACACAAGCCCCACAGCCACGACTGGTGTAAAGCTCTACCTTTGTCATGAGATAACGTGCGACACTCTCAATTCAAAACCTTTGGTAGGGGTAGAGGTAGTCCCTCTCGGATTTGAACCGAGGTCGGAGGAACCAGAATCCTCCATGATGGACCGCTACACTAAGGGACTGATAGAACGCCCAATCAACACGAACACTTCAATTCAACGGCGCGATTCCTAAGATTGCAATGATGGTGCACTGGATTTTGTCAAATCTTGACGAATCGAAACAGCACCTTTGAGACTGCACTTAGCATAAGTATGACCATGAACGAGCCAAGGGCCCAGCGTGACCAAGGCCGCTCTGGTTTATCTGGTGGCCAAGGATCTATTCCGAGTGCCTCTGCCTCACGCACAAGTGCTGCAAGTTCCTGCAGTTCCTCCTCTACAGATTGTGCTGCCATGCAGGTCGTAGATGACGGTCCTACAAGACATTCACGCATTATGAACCACTGCAAACAAAGACTTGAAACCAATGGGGTAGAGGCGCAAGTATGAGTGAAGTTCCCGACGGTATCTCGCTGGGTAGCGTTGAGCGCAAAGCCCCGCGTCCTACCGCGACGATGACGATGACAAGGGACGGACCTCACGGCGTTGAGGTATTACTTGGATTGCGCTCGGAGACTATGGCAGCATTCCCCGGCTACTGGGCATTTCCAGGTGGCGGATTATCGAGAGTTGACCAAACTGCAATTGAACAATTGAACGGCTTTGAAGGGCCTGAGGCGAAGGCGATGGCATGCATTCTTCGTGAAATGAGCGAAGAATTAGGCCTTGCCCCATCGCCTGAAGGACTTGTTCAACTGCCTCTTGAGGCTCGTAAAGAGATTATAGCCGATAAGAGCAAATATTTACCTCACGCATTGAAAGGAGCATTTCCTTACTATACTGGTTTCATGCGAACATTGAGTCATCGAGTTACACCCCCTTTTGGACCAATTCAATTTGACAATGCGTTTATTCATCTTCACGCAGGACCT
>JASLVU010000202.1 GCA_030741225.1 Candidatus Poseidoniaceae archaeon
CGATTCTTAATTCTTCAGCAGTTTTGACCGAACAAACAATTATGGCGTTTTGACTCATCTTTTGCCCACAATGTGGACATCGAGTCCCAGTTCCTCGATGACCATGGCACGTGTTGCAGGCACTACAACGAAGAACATTCCATCCACCGCCACTAGTCATAGTCGCTGTTGATGTCAAAGGTACTTCAACACTTCTCACAACGAGAAATCTGTATTTGACTTACGAGCGCCTGGCCGAAGTGCAGGGGCTGCGGGGGCTTTCACATCCACTCTTTTCTGAGGAGGTTCTGTAGCCTTGCGAGTAAGCGAACCTCGGACGGGGCCAGTGCCAGTTCTTGCACCCAGTGAAAGGGAGTTTGGAAGAATGAGCGCAGCCATAGCAACACCATGATGGTCTTGGGCTGCTGTGACTTCATCAACTGCAACATCAAACGATATGACCTCAAGGTCTCGGCTTGCCAATTTACGCTGGAGGTGTCTGCGAAGAATGAGAGTTGTTTCTTCATAGTCCAAATCAGTTGACACTGTAGCTACAATCGCACACTCGTCACCCTCTGGAGTCACACATGCTGCCCAAGCGACTCCAGCACATGCTGAAGATCCGTTCCAAGCATATGCAGTTGCCAAGTGACACTCGACCAATGAACCCATCGGTAAGGATTGAGGAGGGGTTGCACCAAATCCTAAGGGCAACATTGCACCTTTCATTTCGATAAGTCGTGAATCTCCAAGCCCAAGTTCTACGAGCCCTTGATCGTAAGCATCTTCACTGTTTTCTCCCCAAGGAGCAACTGCAGTCATCAGCCATCCAGGACATTTTACGGACGAACTTCGGCCTCCATCAGATTGGTACATGAAGCGGACACACTTGCAACGGGTTCATGAAGAACATGGTCGTGACCGTACCATGACGGCAGTTTCTCGCAGAATTCTGCCGATTGCAGCATTCTGTACAGTTGTGGTTGCTGTTACTGGGAATTTAGTTTCGGGAGGAAGCACTTTAGTGGTCGCTCTTTCCGGAATCAGCGTCATCTTCATTGTCTTTTCATGGTACTTGTTTGAGGCATCCTCCCGTAAGCGAACGGATGTGTCTTCTCCGACGACACCTGGATATTCTAGCGGAACTGGAAGGGAACCATTATCTCAAAATGAAAATGAATCGGAGTTACCCGACCCACTTGAGGCTGGGCTCGAAATTCCGTTGTTGTAAAATCACAACAGTCTTACTGTCTCTAAATTTTTGGGAGCATAGGTTCTGCATTTGTAGCGCTCCCTCAAGGTTTTTCCAAGTTCATTGCACTTGTGATAATCACCATGGTGACAAATGATATTTTTGGGAGTTGGAGAAATTTGGTCGACAAATTCAAGCAACTGACGGCGATCGGAATGTCCTGAAAAACCATCAATAGTCGTCATCTCACAACCAATTTTGACCATTTCAGTCTTGCCATTTACAATCATAGGAACTTCACCAAAGCCCTTTTGCAGACGCCGACCGAGTGTTCCCTCTGCTTGATAGCCAACGAAACAAAGTGAGTTGCGATCTTCATGTGCCCATTGTCGGAAGTACTCGACGACTGGACCAGCATTCATCATTCCAGAAGTTGCCAATACAATACACGGTGAACTGTCCATGAGAATGTTTTCACGCAATTCTCGACCCTTCACTGGACGGAACCATTCGTTGCTGAACGGATTGTCTCCATCGTCTTTGAGTAAAGATTTACGCAAACTGCTGGTCAAATAATCTGGATGAGATGCGTGTATTGCTGTAGCCTCCTGAATCATGCCATCAAGCCAAACTGGAACTGGCTTGACGGTTCCAGAGCGAAACAATTCATCGATAGCGATCATAACTTCTTGACTTCGACCGACTGCGAACACGGGGAAGATGATTTTTCCGTTACGCGCCAAGGTCCGAGACACAATATCTTGCAATTCTTGGTTGGCTTCGTGACGCGAGGGTTGGTAGTCGCCAGCGGCCCCATAGGTTGATTCGAGTACGAGTGACTCAACTCGAGGAAATCTTGTGTTCGCTGCATCAAAGAGCCATGATTTTTCATATTTGGAATCACCACTAAACAGGAGATTGTGCTTCCCGTTACCGATGTGCAAATGAACTGCAGACGAGCCCAAAATGTGACCGGCATTCGAGAAGGTCATTTTCACATCAGGAGCAATATCAATTGTTTGATCCCACCCTACATCAACGACATGGCGTTGACACGTACGGATATCCTCCATGCTGTAGGGTGCCCTTTTTCCTTCTGCGCCTCCAATTTTCAGATAATCAGTCTGGAGTAAAAGCATGAGGTCTCGGGTAGGATGAGTGCAATACACCGGCCCACGATAACCGTACTTGAACAAAACCGGAAGCATTCCAGCGTGATCAAGATGTGCATGGGTAAGAATCACTGCATCGAGTTTGTCAATTGGAAGTGTTTCTGGGGCATTAAAGTACGGCATCGGGTCTGAGTCATTTGCGACATTTACGCCCACATCAATCATAATTCGTGATTCATTTGTGGTTACAAGGTGGCATGCTCTGCCGACCTCACGGTATGAACCAAGTGCTGTGACACGTGCCCATGTTGAACCAGGGCGTTGTGGGCGGTAGATGTTGAGACCGAAATCTTTCAACAATTTGCGGCGCTCTTCCGCATTTGCATGACGATAGCCGCGAATGTCATGAACTGTTTTTGAAATCAAAGGTGGTGTGCGTTCTACAGAAATCAACCAGCCGCATTGGTCACGAATTTGCTGGAGATTGATTCCTCTTCGACCTACTGCCTCCCCTGGGTTTTCACATTGGACAGTTATTTCACGGAAACATGCATCAAAGTAGATTTGATTGATGCCAGCAGATTCAGGAATAATCTCTTTCACTACACGAGTTGCCTCTTCTTCCGATTTCATAATAGAAGGGTCGGGGCGCAATACGATTTTTCTCTTTATT
>JASLVU010000203.1 GCA_030741225.1 Candidatus Poseidoniaceae archaeon
CGCCACCTCTATACGATGAAAAGTAGTTTTTTTCATCTCTCCCGGTATTATTAACCAAATTACCATCGTCTTTACGGGGAGTCATTAGGTAGATACGAAAATTTTCACAACCATGTCCACTTTCTCTGTTGAAACAATCGAAATGTTTGAACAAGGTCAGAGCAATTCAGCAATTTTGTACATCCTCGTCACGATGTTGTTCAGCCCACTTCTCGCTTTCCTCGGTTGGAGGCTTGCGCAGTCCGCCTTGGCGTGATGAAGTGGCTTTATGTAGGACTCCATTCTTCATCAACACGGGGAGCAATCACGCGTTATTTTCGTAATCCCTAAGAGTTGATGGTATGGCAGAACACAATCTCATTGAAACATTGAATGAAGCACTTGGTTGGGAACTACGCGCAGCAAACATGTACGCACATTATGCTGCAAATATCCGAGGAATACATCGCCTTCAACTATCGCCAATGTTCACTACTGAGGCCAACGAATCGACCACTCATGCCGACATTGTACGCAAAGCTATTGTCAAACTCGGTGGAATACCCGTTACTGAGAGAAATCCTCATCCAATTATCCATACCACTCTTTATGATGAAATGCTTGTCCATTCGCTTGAGACAGAAACCAAGGCAGCAGCAGTCTATGCCTCGATAATGCTGGAAATTGAATCAATTGGTGACCAAGAAATGTACGATGCCATCGAACAAATTTATCTTGCAGAATTGCGAAGTTTGGAAGAATTGCGACTCCTAATGGAATAATCATCCATGGTATCGAACTCTTGAACGAACATCGTCAAGTCGTTTCAAGACTTCAACAGCAGTAGGAACAGCGCCTCCAGATTGTTCTGGGGGTGGGCCAAGCGCCTCCTCTTCTAAGGTATATCCTTCAAGCAACACATCGATTGCACCGAGATGCTCAGGATGAGATGCCCCCAGTATCTCGTCAATGACGTGAAGGTCGATTCCAAAGCGCTCGACTTCATAATCGATGGCTGCTAAACCAAAATCAATCAAGGCAGGGATTCCCTGGCGGTCAACAATGATGTTGTTGGTCGAAAGATCTCCGTGGGTAATCGCCTCTCTGTGCAATCTTCGAATTAAAGCGCCAGTGTTTCGGAGTGTTGTTTGGAGAAGTGAATTGGAAACAGTTTCATCACGTAAAAGTTCAATCAGGGGGACTCCGGGCATTTTCTGCAAAATAATCCGCCCTGTTTCAGGGTCGAGGTCATATACGGTTGGAACGTTCACTCCTGAGCGTTTAAGACGAATAAGCAATCGAGATTCACTCATCATTCTTCGATATCCTAAACGGTGGTCAAGGTCAGGATGGCGCCATTTCCGTGGCCTTCGCAATTTGCGTACTGCATCGAGCCCCATCCATGTACCCGACCAAACTTCAGCCTCCGCACCCAAGTGCAGTCGCTCGGCAGGTACAAAGGCCATGTAGAGGGCTTTGGGTACATATTTATCAACACTTCACCAAAGGTTTGTTTCAAAAGGGGCGACTTCGTCCCAGTGTTGAGCCACCATGACCGTTACGCTTCCAATGTGTTCCGTGGATTTCATGGATACATCACTTTCACCAGAAGAAAAGGCTATTTCCGATAGAATTAGTGAACTTCGAGCCCAACTTGGTGATGATTTACTCATCTTGGGGCATCACTACCAAAGGGACAGTATTGTCATGCATGCTGATTTCCTCGGTGATTCATTCATGCTAAGCCAAAAAGCAGCAGAATCTGATGCGAAATATATCGTATTCTGTGGCGTTCACTTCATGGCAGAATCAGCAGATATTCTTACCAGCGATGAACAAATTGTTGTTCTTCCAAACATGCGAGCAGGTTGTTCTATGGCGGATATGGCAACACTTCGTGAGGTTGAGTTGGCATGGACTACATTGCTTGAACAGGCAGAACTCAACGACCCTCTTGACCGAGAAGACCCGACAGCTCCTGCAGGTCCGAATGAGAAATTTTTGGTGCCTGTAACGTACATGAACAGCAGTGCAGACTTGAAAGATTTCGTTGGTCGGCACGGTGGAATTGTATGTACCTCAAGCAATGCCCAAGGTATACTAAACTGGGCATTTGAACGAGCTGGGCCCAACGGAGCAGTATTGTTTTTCCCAGACCAACATCTTGGTCGAAATACCGGCAGCGCCATGGGAATTCCGCTTGATCTCATGCCGACATGGACTCCTGGAATCGGTGCTATGGGTGAATTGAAAGGGAGCAGAATAATTCTTTGGCACGGCTTTTGTTCGGTTCATAAACGCTTCACGCCGTCTCAAATTGAAAATTTCCGTTCTCAACATCCAGACGGCGTTGTTGTGGTTCATCCTGAATGTCCGATTGAAACGGTTTCTGCGAGCGATGCCAACGGGTCTACGCAGTACATTCGTAATTTCGTAGCGGACCTTCCAGCAGGCTCGAAAATTGCAATTGGAACTGAAATCAATATGGTGGCACGACTTGCCGATGAGCATCCGGACAAACATATCGAATGCCTTGATGAAGAAATATGCCCATGTTCGACGATGTACATGATTCATCCAGCTTATCTCATGGATGTACTTGAGAGAATCGTCGATGGAGAGATCCCAAACCAAATCAAGGTTCCAAAGGATATTCAAGAAGGTTCTTTGATGGCACTTGAACGAATGTTGAGTATCAAGAAGTGATTATTCCTCTTCATCCATCATTCGGTTTTGTCTTAATTCCGATTGTTTTTGCACCACAAACAGGAACACCAACATGACGCCAAAGAGAATACCAATCTGTAGGATAATGTTCGAATAGACAGTAAGTTCGGGTGTCCATGAGTGGATATGGATACTCACTTCTCCATCGGCATCTTCTTCGAAATACACCAAATGGTTTTCCAAAACATGTGGGTCCCACTGGTGCAGTGCGTCGGATGTAAGCAACTGA
>JASLVU010000204.1 GCA_030741225.1 Candidatus Poseidoniaceae archaeon
CCAGAACCTGAACCAGAACCTGAGCCAGAACCTGAGCCTGAACCTGAGCCAGAACCTGAGCCTGAACCAGAACCAGAACCAGAGCCAGAATTTGTTAGCGCAGCAGAACATTTCCTAGCCGCTGACACCGATGGAAGTAAACAACTGTCGGTAGAAGAATTGGCTGTTGCAACCGGGACTTCGCTCGATGAGGCTAAGGAATTACATGAGCAAGCAGATACGGATGGAGACGGTACAGTTTCATTGGCCGAATTTATTTCTTCTCCCGCTGCTGAAAAAACCCAATCACTCCCCCGTCCAGTCGCCCCAATTCGAAAACCACTCGCCCAGCAGAACCAACCAAAAGCCGAAGAAAACCCTCAACAGCAGGTCTGGAATCAACAGCAATCTCAACAACAGGGCTGGAATCAACAACAACCTCAACAACAGAACTGGAACCAACAACAACCTCTACAGCAGGGCTGGAATCAACAGCAACCACAACAGCAGGGCTGGAATCAACAGCAACCTCAACAGCAGGGCTGGAATCAACCTTCGCAAACTGTCCAACCAACGATTCGATCTGGCGTATTGTGTCGGGGTTGTGGGATTGGATTGGACCCATACTGGAGATTCTGCCCGATATGTGGTTCTGCGAACACCGCACGTTAATTTTCCCACAAGATGAAGTTGCCGTTGGCAATGATTTGAGTATCGTCGAGCCAAACGTCTGCGTTTTTGAGTACTCCTGGAATATGTATTCCTACTGCAGAAGTGCCTCCGAGTGCTGTGTTATCGCCCACGGAAAAATAGCATGTACCGAGTCGTTTCTCATCTTCGAGAACATTTCCAGAAAGCCGAGCCTGTGGATTCATACCAAAACCAAACTCTGCGACAGTCCAAACATTTTCACGATCTTTCGAGCGGAGTCGTTTTGCGGCTTCACCAAATTCTTGTCGAATTGTGGCAGCTATAGTTCCACCTTTGACATCCATAACCATTCCTTCTTCTATTTCCAAGGTGATTGGCTCATCAACGAGGTTAGCATCCCATGAACCGTCGATAACAACTGTTCCGTTCATCGTCTTTTCACGCGGCATAATAAATGCCTTACCGGCAGGAAGATTTGTAAGCATTTTCGGTCGATTGCAAATTCCGTTATCATCAAGTTTCCACTCTCTCCAATTTGTCTCAAACGTAACATCTGTTCCAAGTTCAGATTTCACTCGGATAATTCTACGTCTTCGAAAGTAGGGTGCTAAGTCACTTATTTTCTGTTTAATTTCAGAAAAATCAGCTGACATTCCTCCACGACTAAACATCTCGTTGGTCATCCCCGGCATGGTTGCAACTCGCGCACCATCTCGCAATGCTTGTCGAATCGCTCGAGTATGAGTGAGCGAGTATCGAGTAGGAGCAATAACCACCTGTTGTTGTCTCATGAGATTCGCCACAGGCGATGGAGGTTCTTCTCCATGATGTCTTGCTTTTGGCATGACAATAAGAAGAACACGGTCCGAGCGTTCGTTTGCAGCCTCGTGCAATGCTTGACCAATCTCACCGGTTGTAGGGTCACATACAATCAAGACATTTTCACCTCTTCTCAAGTCCATGCAGGTCTTGATTACAGTTTGTGCACTGTTTCGAAGATTTTCAGCAATTTCTTCAACTGAAAGTTCATCAAAAGGGACATCCTTCTTCGGTACATTCTCACTGGGTTGTCCCATCAAATCTACGGGTTCCTCCACAGTATTTTCGACGCCATCAATGACTTCCTCTAGTATTTCATCGTCAATCTGGTGCGGAACTTCCTTTTTTTCCTTACGTGAAAAAGGCCGCACCATACAGTTGCTAGATGGCTACACGATTTCAATGTGTGGCAGTTTTTTTGTTTCAATAGTTGTGAAAACTCCATTGTAAACGATACAAGCGTTCATGACAGAGTGGTATCTGGTAGCTACATGGAGAATTACTCAATATTCCTCAATCGTGTCAAAGATATACATCGACTCGGTGCTCTTCAGGGTCATCTTGGTTGGGATCAAGAAACAATAATGCCAAAGAAAGGTTCAGATTCCCGCTCCGATATACTCTCTTGGCTCGCCGCTGAGCGGCATAATCGAATCATCGATCCTGAAATGGGACGACTTCTTTCTGAACTCGAAGACGATAATTCCCTTGATGACGACCAATCTGCAAATGTTCGAGAAATGCGCAGAACTTATGACAAATCAGTTCTTCTTCCTTCCGATTTTGTTGCTGAATTCGCAAAAGCAAGGTCTGAAGCCCTGTTGTCATGGCAAAAAGCCCGGGCAGATTCAGACTTTAGCGCGTTTCAACCCCAACTCCAGAATCTTGTAGACATGACAAAAAGAAAGATTGCCTATTTTGGTGGCGATGAAAACCCGTATGATGTCCTCCTCGATGAGTATGAAGTGGGCATGAAGGTCTCGGATTATGATCCGTTATTTTCGGGATTACGTTCAAGGCTCGTGCCCCTTTTACAGAAGATTACTGCTGCCCAAGAAATTCGTAAGGACCCATCTCTTCCTCCGGACTTACGATTCTCCATCGAGGGTCAAACTGAATTCTGTACCAAAGTTTCTGAGGCAATGGGATTTGACTTTGAGGCAGGTAGAATGGATGCCTCAACCCATCCATTCTCTGCAGGATTGTGGCCAGGAGATACTCGCTTTACAACACGTTTTGATGAAACTGATCCTTTTTCATGCCTTTATGCAGTCATGCACGAAACCGGTCATGCACTGTATGAGCAAGGACTTTCCAAAGAACACACTCTCACGCCCCGTGGCGATGCTGTCTCTTTGGGTGTTCATGAATCACAAAGTCGATTTTGGGAGAATCAAATCGGTAGAACAACTGCGTTTTGGAATGTCGCCCTTCCTTGGTTTAAAGAACAATTCCCTGATTCACCTAATTG
>JASLVU010000205.1 GCA_030741225.1 Candidatus Poseidoniaceae archaeon
GGTGCCCGGTAAGCCATGATGGTGGTGCTGAAAGAATGTTCCAATCGACATCTAGATTGTAAAACAAAGGATCACAATTGAGGAATGCAACCCTGCCCATGGTCTTCATCCAATGGGATTGTATCACGTAAATTCCTCACTGAGATGCCATCTTTAATTTCCGCCGAGGCTTGATTTTTGGCGGCACAAAAATCTCAAATTTTTGATATGTTGTATTTCTTTGAACTGGAATACACCCCGCATCTCTAATTAAACGGGAAAGACGAATCCTATCATGGTCAAGTGGAGTGGTAGAACCTGCCAGGTGCATTATCGATTCTTTTTGAACGGTACCATCAATATCATCCGCTCCGTATTGTAATGCCAATTCAGCTAGTTCATCACCAATATTCATCCGGTACGCTTTGATGTGAGGAATTGAGTCCAACATGAGCCGAGAAATTGCAATTGTGCGCAAGATTTCACTACCTGTTGCCAATTGGGCCTCGGGCAAACGAGTATGGTCTGGGAGGAAAGGATAAGGCACAAAACACTGGAATCCAGATGTAACATCGTTCAGTTCTCGTAATTTCACCATGTGCATTAATCGTTGTTCAAGTGTTTCAATTGTTCCAAAAAGCATAGTGCAATTCGTCGGAATTCCGAGTTCGTGGGCAGATTGGTGAATTTCTAGATACTCCATTGAACTTTCCTTTCCGTTACATATCACAGCGCGAACTGCATCGTCAAGAATCTCTGCACCACCACCGGGGAGTGAACCAAGTCCAGCGTCTTTAAGACGCTTTAAAACAGCAGAGTAGGGTAAGTCCGATAGTTTTGACAGATGTTTGATTTCTACAGCAGTGAGTGCTTTGATTGCAATGTGGGGAAAGCGTTCTCGAGTGGCTGAAAAAAGTGCTTCATAATGTTCAATTCCCCAGTCAGGATGCAATCCACCGACCGAATGTACTTCATCTACATGGTCAGCGTACTGTTCCAAATCAAGAAGGTAATCATCAAGTTCGAGAGCATAAGCGTCATCAGCCCTCTTAGAACGTCGAAAGGCACAGAATTTGCAAGCCAACACACAAATATTTGTTTGATTTACATGTACGTTTGAATTGAAAAAGGCGTAGTCGTCAAAACGAGCAACACGGACGCAGTGGGCTAATCTTCCTACTTCTGTGAGATTCGGATGCCGATACAACACAAGTCCGTCATCAACGGACAAACGCACACCATTCGCAATCTTTTCAGCGATAGGACGAAGGGATGAACTCCATGTATTGAGATTGCCGACAAGTGCGGGGAGACGCTGGACCCAGTCAACATTGGAGCCAGCTTGTTGAACCGTTGATTCCCACGCTGACATGGCTCTACCTGCATCATCCTGTTTTTCAAGATGTGGTTGTCACCTTAGGATAATTAAAAATTCACTGGACAGCGAAAAAGCGTGACTTCACAATCAATTTTCTGAACTCTTCAATGATGAAGACAGTTGATGCTACACACATAATCACCAACCAATCAGAGGTTTCGAGAGTTTGTGTCCGAAGTAAACTTCCAATTTCGATCCCAATTAGTGGTATAGAATAATTCGACAATTGAACGAAGAACATCAGAAGACATAGAGAAATCAAAATAGCCAAGTTGATGGCTTTGTTTGATAATATTCCCAGTTTAAACACACTTTCATCGCTGGATCGGCAATTGATTACATTAAACAACTGGTAAAGTATGAAAACAGAAAAAGTCATTGTTTGAGCATAAGCAAATTTCTCATCGGCGAAAGCTTCTGCTGCAGCCATCGCTTCAGGGTCACCTGCTAAACATGCATCAACATCAAAACCGGTAAAAGTTGCAGCATCAGCGAGAGGTATAATGTCGCAGTTTTCTGGATTGAGGCCTCCACCTGCGAGATAGAATACAGTTAGCGTTCCAGCTACCATAATTGCACCCAGCCAGAAAATCAATGCTACATCACGGAAATTTGGAAGCCCTTCATTGACCGGCCGAGGTGGTCTAGACATGACATTACCATGCTTTTTCTCAACACCTAAAGCAACCGCTGGTGGGCCGTCCATCAAGATATTGATAACGAGAATTTGTGTCGCTGATAAAGGCAATTCCCATGGAAGCACCAGAGTCGATATTACAATAAGAGCCACAGCAGCTACATTTGTGGAAACTTGGTAACGAACAAAGTTTCGAATGTTTTGGTAGATTTTCCGACCTTCCTCGACGGCATGTACAATATTTGCAAAATTGTCATCTTGAAGAACCATATCTGCGGCATCCTTAGCAACATCTGTACCGGCGATTCCCATGGCAATGCCTATGTTGGCTCGTGAGAGCGCAGGGGCATCATTTACACCATCACCGGTCATTGCCACAATTTCGCCTTGGTCTTGTAGCCCTGATACAATACGCATCTTTTGTTCAGGGGTTACACGTGAGAAAATGCTGGCTTGAGTTGCAGCCTCGGACAATGCGTCATTATCCATTGAGGCTAAACTATGACCGTTAACTGGTGGAATTCCTCCTTCAGTAATATTGAGTTCTCGGCCAATTGCTTCAGCAGTATATTGCTGGTCTCCAGTAATCATCTTCACACGGATTCCAGCACGCTGACATACTGCAATTGCATCTTTCACTTCAGCTCGTGGAGGATCCATTATCCCCACTAACCCTAGGAAAATAAAACTCGATTCGACCGAATTGATATCGTGAATATCTTCGTCATCATCGAGGCGTCGAGCACACAAGGCGAGGACACGCATAGCCTGTCCAGCCATTTCTTTATTCGCCTTAGATGCTGCTTCGACATCTGCGGGCTCGATAGGGACAATTTCCCCATCTTCAACCTTCCATTCAGCCAATGGCACATACCCACCAGCTCCACCCTTGGAAAAGACCCACCTTTCGCCTTC
>JASLVU010000206.1 GCA_030741225.1 Candidatus Poseidoniaceae archaeon
CGAATAAACCAAAGAAGGGTAAAATTAACACCTGCTAAAAACATGAAGATAATAATAATCCCTTCAACAAGGACCGAATCATAGAAACCAATACTGGCATCATGTGTTGAAAAACCACCGGACGGCATTGTCGTCAATGCGTGATTAATGGAATCAAACAAGTCCATTGAACCGGTGAAAAACAGAAGTCCAAACTCAAGGAGTGTCAGGAATATGTACAACCCCCACAGTGCAAACGCAGTTTGCTTTAATTTCGGTCGGAGTCGTGAAAGTGAGGGTCCAGTGAGTTCAGCTCGGGCAAGCGCCATGCCTCCACCAATGACGCGTGAAAGAATCATCATTCCGAGCATAATAATTCCCATACCGCCCAGCCACTGCGTCAAAGACCGCCAAATCAGTAGCCCGCGAGGTTGTGCATAGATACAATCGGGTGTTACACCAGGGATGCAATTTGGACTCATGTTGTGTGAAATAACTGTAGCACCGGTGGTCGTGAAACCAGACATTGATTCAAACCAAGAATTCACTCCCCCACGCAGTATGTCAATCAGAGCAGCACCATCGGTAAACGGTCCCACAAAGACCCCACCCAACCAATAAGGCAGTGAACCAATGAAAACTGCAATCGGCCAGACCAATGCCACTGCTGCAAAAGCCTCACGGTCTCGTAAACGTTCAGTGGTGTCGGTTCGAGTGCCAATACTAAGCATCAAAAATCCAATCGTTGAAGAGAAAATGGCTGGGATGGCAAAAGAATACATTGCCAACTGAAAATCATCGAGCCAAATGGTGAGCAAACCGCACAACAAAAGGGGAAGAGTCAACGCAATGAGCGTCCATCCCAGTATCAAGTTCAATACATCTGTTCGCATGATTACACCTTGAAACGCTTTTCCAAATCGGCGACGCGATCAGGACTGCAGAAGATGATTAATCGGTCATCTTCAAGCAGCGTCTTATCTGGTGATGGCCGTAGTGACTCCCAGTTACCGGTTGTGTTTTGGCGTTGAATAAATGCAACCCGCATCCAGTCTGGAAATGAGGATTCAACCACCCTTTTTCCGGGTAATTTAGAGGCTTCGGTAACCACCATACTTACACCGATGATATGAGGGATGTTAGAAAGAATTGCATATCCTCCGGCAGTTTTCGTGTGTATTTGTGCTAGCATATTGTCCACAGCAACTCGCTTTCGGTCGACTGCAAAAGTTATGCCCATCCTTTGAGTAACTTTGACGAGGTCCGCATCATAGAGCAGAAGACCGGTTCTTGACACGCCCATATCACTTGCCAAAAGTGCAGCTGCGATACTTGCAAGGTCGTCTTCAAGAGCTGCAATGGCTATGTGATGATCAGAAATTCCGATTTCGGTAAGAATGTCTCGATCAAGGTGGTCACCGTGAATAACTTCCAATTTAGGGTGCGAACCGATGTCTGTGCCTGAAAGTGAATTTGCGACTTGCAAGTCTCGCTCAATGACTGTAACGGTTGCCCCAGATTGAAGCCAATCATCGGCTATACGTTGGCCAATTTTGTTTGCTCCAAGTACCGCAACGCGAGGCTCTGCAGGAAAATCGGTTGCTTCATGTCCGAAAATATGCAAAATTCGATTGAAACTTGAAAGTCCTGTTGTGGCAACAGCAATACGATCATTTGGCATCAGCATGAAATCACCATCAGGAACCAAACTTTTCTCGCCATCTCTCTTGAGTCCTACAATTAGGGGCATACCGCCTTCGATTTTTTTATTGACATCTCGAAGTTTTTGAAAAACGACTTGTGTAGCGTTGCTGGTTACATCCAATTCAATGATGAAAGCATCATGGCCGAATGGAATGACTTCTTCGATAGCAGATGAACGCAGACCAGAATGGAGCCTTCGAATTGCACCCTCAAGCGGATTGACGACGTAATCAACTTTGGCCCACTCTTGCAGTTTACCTTCATTTTGCTCTTCGATGTAATTCATGTCGCGAACTCTGCAAATAGCGAGCAATGGCTTTTCTTTATTACCCGATAATTCCGCATGTGCGTGCTTAGCCAAGGAGCATGCAAGAAGATTACGTTCATCGGAATTTGTCGCTGCAACGAAAACCGCTGCCTCACCAATACCTGCTTCGAAGAGTTTTTCGCGGGTAGTTAAATCCCCATGAATGACAAGCACATCCAAATTTTGAGCATTTTTTACAGCACGTGAATCAGAATCCACAAGGACGACATCCATATCTTCGGCTCGAAGCGCTTTGGCCATATCGGTCCCCACTCTCCCCGCGCCGCCAATTATAATGAGCATGATAATCACCGTAGAGTTTCAGGCAGTATCTTCACCTGATATTTGCCGCCGCCAGTATCGACATCACCGAGTGTAGAATACACTGGACGGATGCGCTCAGTACCCAGGCTTTTGGAATACTTTCCTGGAGAAATAATAGTTGTTGAGAAGCGTACCGGTACTGTCTGCTTCTTCAATCCAAGAAATGTATGCGTTGGGTGTATGAAGGAGCCATTTGTTGTTGACAACGTCAACGGCTGCATCAACAAAACATGAATCCAACTCAATCTCCTTTGAATTGCACCATGATTCGCTCATAGGGAGTTGAATATATCCCCATCCGTGACCTTCCCATGCCACATAGTCCATGTCAGCTAAAGCTCCAAATACATACCAGCCAGGTATATTCTTGATTCGTAGTAACGAGAGGAATGCGTTGGTTTGTTCATCACAGTCTCCGGTTTTATCTTCCAAACAAACCGGGCCACTTCGGGCGGTTATTGGAGCGTTTTTGTCGTAGGTAATATGAGCGTGTAAATAATCAAATGCAGCCCTTGCAAATGCATACGCATTGTCCTTGCGATTTTCAGGTATTCCGGCAGAAATCATTTCAGCA
>JASLVU010000207.1 GCA_030741225.1 Candidatus Poseidoniaceae archaeon
AGACGTCGAAGATTTGTGGGCAGATATCGAGTCTGCACTTTCGATGGTGTGAATCAGTTTCTTTCACCAGTGGCTGTTTTTAGGGCGTCAAAAGCCTCAAGCCATTTTTGTTGAATTCCTTCAACTTCGTCATCGGAACAATCGAACAACTGCTTGCCAACATCCAGAAGCTGTTTGGTTGCACTCAACCAAGCGCCTCCACGGTCCCTAGCGTTGACATCAAAGTGCCACTCTTGCCCAGTGGAACGATTGGCGGCTTGGAGCCAGGCCCATGAAGCAGCCGCAGAATCGATAGAGTCATGGCGTTGTGTAGCAGTACGCTCAGCCTTCCCGATGCCTTCAAGCAAACTTTGGAGAATCAAGTCATGTACAGCACCCGTTGCTCCAGATAGTGTTTGTTTTCGAGTAGGGAAGCGTGAAACCTTTTGCGCCAATTCACGAGCAGAATCCAAACTCTTGAGGAAGTTCCCAAAGGGCTGGGGCTTGCTCAATTGTTTCTTCCAAATTTCTTCAGCTTCTTCACCGGTTATGCCAAGTCCGGCTAAACCATCAAGACCCCAGTCTTCCCACAATGCGCCAAGTACGTTGCCACAACTTGTTCCGGTCATTACTTCAAGCGCTGCAGCATTTCTCTCCGAAACATCACCCTTTGCAGTGATTCGAATTCCTTCACTGTCAGCGGACGCTTCTTTCATTGAGGCAAACAACATATGTGCAGCAAGATGGCGTTCATCTTTCGAACCAGAATGCGCCTGTAAAGCGTCTTCAATCTGCTCAAATTCGTCACCGGCGACCCATGCATCACCAACGACAAGTCCAGAATCTATCGAGTCCAAAACCGCTCTCTTTAATGCAAGAGAAATAACACTCTCGTTCATGACCAGGCCCTGCCACGCATCGATTATTTTGTCCATACTCTCAAATGCTGCATCAGGCAGAGAGACCGAATCATCCCAGCCTTTTGGAATCCATTTCGCATCAATATCGGCAATCGATGGCAGGAAGGGCGGGAGCATTGAGAGTGCCAAATGGTGAATAAATGACGCCTCTTTCTTTGGAGTATTTTCCAGCAAATCAAAACCGATTGCAAGAACTGGCCCGTGTTTGAAAGTAAACCGTAAATACCCGTCCTCTGTTGATTTGAAATCGAGAACGGCTTGAGGGTCGAGGCCTTCCGTAACCCATACCGGCACGCGCAAGTCCTCGGTTTTGGTAAAGGAAAATCGAGAACGCCCAAGAACATCATCCAACCATTCGTCTGGAGGGCTTGGTTTAGGTCCAGTACAAACAAAACCTCCTTTCCAGGTAAAGAAATACATTCCACGTTTAGCATGATCTTCCCATGGCAACATCCGAAGAGTGAGGTTCGAATAGTTTTGAAGGCCAGCAAGATACCCCTGTTTCCCATCGCCGCGTCGGATAAAAGAGGCCGTTCCAAACGAGTCAGAATTAAAATTGCCCACCAGCGTAATCTCCTCGTCATGGGCGGCGTGCAATGACCCAGCAAATGCTTTGGCAACCGGATCTCCGCGTTTTGACATCATTCGCTTACCCAACCAAGCGACATTGTCTTTTTTACGAATAATCGTTTCAAGTTCCCTCATTGTTTTGGTAACTGGGTCGGTTCGCCCCCACCGCAGTTTCCCCTTCCATGTCATTATTGGTAAATGCGCTCTTGGGTTTTCAAGCAAACTTTTCAGTTCACGTTTGAGTTTATTGGCAGTCGCTTCATTGGCATGCTTTGTTCCGCGCATCCGCACGCGTTGCTTTTTTTGCCCAGGGAATTCAACTTTCGATGGACCTGCCACATACTCCCCTCAACACCATCCACTTCCCGCTCTCGTTTGAGTTCTTCGCGCCTTCATATACTCTTGATTTGTTAGAATTGTGCGACGGGAATGTCCCTTTGATGGCACTGTGAGGAATTCCAATCGAACCGAGGGAAAAATATGGCTGATGAATACCAAGATGAAGAAGAATATACAATGGAACAACACTATGAGCAGGATTCAGAATTGAGTGTCCAAGAAATCGACCCTGCATCAATGCTCGTTGATATTCAAACTCCAATGGGCTCTATCGTTGTCGATATGAAACAATTGGACGATGCAAAAAATGCTGTTGCAGCGACTCGCGCAAAGCAATCCGTACTTCCGCTCGGAGACCGAATGATGAACGAGTTTATCGGTTCCAAACACAAGCGGGACTCTCGATACTGGAGAGGAAAACTCGGCGTTTTGATGAAAATTCATTTTGACTTGTATCTTGCCGATGAGTTTGAAGTTGTCGAAGAATTCATGGTGGACCAAGGAAAGCTCCGGGCTGCAATTCATGAAAGTATTGAGTTGCACGACGGCGAACGCCAACGTTTCCTCGCCGCAGGAACTCGTTTCTACCAATCGAAGACAGAAAAAGACCACCATCTTGTCACCGTTTCAAGTGTTGACCACGATGGCGACCAGCGCATCTCAGTCTACACATCCACACGAACCCCCATCAATGTCCATGGCAAAAGTGCTGATGACCTTATCAGCGATGTAGAATTTGATTTTTATCAGAACGGAATTCTGAAAGGAGCTTTTTTCGATTTGCAATATAATTTCATTTCCCGAGACAAACAAATTGACGACTTGATTGCATGGGATGAGAACGTGAAGGAGGCACTTTGGAAAGACATCATCAGTTTTCAAAAAGCAATGCCTCAGTTGAGAGCATCTGGAGTTCCGAATTCACGCGGCGTTATTCTTGCTGGTCCTCCAGGTACTGGAAAAACCATGATTGCAAAGTGGCTTGCAGCACATTCTGAAATCACATGTATTTTGATTTCAGCC
>JASLVU010000208.1 GCA_030741225.1 Candidatus Poseidoniaceae archaeon
GCCTGTCCTTCATTGAATGGCGGAATGTAAGGAGGCGCAACTTTGGAGCTTCAGCATTTACCGTAATGCTGGCTCCTCGATTGAAGTGCACTTCATCCCATCCATCTGGCACGACAAAACCACGATGCATATCGGATGTTATTGTGGTTGATTCATCGGTCCAGTCCATCCACGACCAAGGCATTCCTTCACGTTCTGACGGTGAAATATCTCTTGCCAAGACAAAATAGTGAGTGGATTTTTGTTCGTTCTTTACTCGTTGAAGTAGTAACTTCATGTCTTCAATACCAGCGGCATTACTCAACCAAGCACCTTGTCCCAACCATGTCGAAAACAGCAGTCCACTGCTTTGTTGATGACACTTGTTCTCTCCTCTCCGCAAGTGATACTTACTTGGAGCGTATTGATGTGTGTTGGCAATGAGAAGATCGTTCATAGCAGGGTCAGTCGTAAATCGATTACCAGACGTAGAATCAATGATTGCGTGAAGTCGTGGCAATTCATTGATGATTGCATTTCCATCAAGCGCAGTCTCTAAATCCTCATCAAATGTATCAATATTCGAATCCATGTAAAATCCAAAACTACCGTTTGGGTCTTCAGAACGGGGGTGAGAGTTCACGCCCATTACTGGGGTTGCAGCATCGATATTATGAGATACGCTGGTGAGTGTACCATCACCGCCCAGAACAATTACCAAATCCCGACCAATAAAGTCAGCCCTACGAACTTGTTCTCTGGCACGGACGTCAATTCTTAATCCACCTCTTTTCTTACTGGATTTTTCAAGTGCTTTGGTAACATGTGCCAAACTTGCATCGTGGACGGATTCAAAATTTTTCTTGTAAACAACCAAGATATCAGTCATTGAATCCCTCCTCAATTGGCCCACTGGGTCTTCCCTCTTCAACACCACCATTCAATTCAACAGTTAGAACAAGCATTGATATGCATGTTTAGCGAGTCATTGTTATGGTGCAAGACCCATGGGGTGATGGTGGAAATGAACCCATCATTTACGAGGAACAGCATCTTTCTGGTATTCCTCAACAGGGCATGTTTCCTCATGGGAATCAAGTCTTTCTTCAGACTCCATCCGCAGCTCCGAAGGTCATAGGAATCATCTTCATCATATACGGCTTAATCAGCAGCCTAGGTGTATTTTCCCCGTTCATTGAACAACGGGATTTCCAAACAGGAAAAGTAATCGAATTTCCTTTGACGTACCATGTGTTGTCCGTTTCGGGCTCTGTAGTGGCTGCACTAACTGCATTCCTAGGCGGTTTTTGGCTAACAAATTATCAACGCCGAGGAGTACATTTGATTTTACTCGGCGTTGTTATAACATCCATTTTATCACTTTTTTCAATTTATCTTGGTTTTGATGGCGGATTATCCAGTACCGTTGGAAGTAAATCTGCAACCCTCAAACTTTTGGCGGTTGGTCAAACCATTACAGCGGTAATGTGCGGTCTTTTGGCAGCAATTCCAATTATGATTGGGGCGCCGGGTCTTGACAAATCCTCGCTGTTTTCAAGACTGAAATAATCAACAACCGCCGATGGTTTTACCCCAACATGGGAAAACTCATTACTGGCCAAGCCGCAACTTATGTCGAAGAAATTTGGATGAACACCAAAGAACGATATGAAATTCGTTGTATCACTCGTGATGTTGAAAAAATAGTCGCTGAAAGCGGTATCTCTGATGGCTTGGTTTTGGTCAATCCCATGCACATTACTGCTTCGTGCTACGTCAACGACCTCGAGTATGGATTGCATCATGATATCATGAAATGGCTTGAAAAAGTAGCTCCATTTTATGGTGTCAACGGAAAATCTGGCGAGGAGTATCACCATCACCGCACCGGAGAAGACAATGGAGATGCTCATCTTAAACGTCAGATGCTTGGCCAGCAAGTAACAATGCCCGTTCGAGATGGAAGGTTGCATCTGGGTACATGGGAGCAGATTCATTATGCTGAATTTGATGGATGCAGAGATAAACGAATTCTTGTAAAAGTCGTCGGAATACTTTGAATTATTTTACTAAATATTCCTTTATTTCACACGAATTGTTTTACGCCTTAGTGTACTGGAGCAATTATGTCTCTTGAGAATGTAAATCTTGATAGAGGATTTTTCCACTTTACCAAACCGTATCACTGGATGGGCTGGATTGTTTGGATTTTTTCCTTGCTGATGATAGTTTTCGGTGTAGTCATGCTTTCTTTGGAAGGAGGTTTACTTGCAGGAGGCTTAGTTGCAGCATTTGGCTTCTTACTGATGGCATTACTTTCTCCCGCCTCGCTTGAAGCAGATTTGCATAAAGTTCGGAAAAATGCACCGCAGCCCGATGATTTAGAGGAAGAAGCATTGAAAAATGGGTACGAACTTGAGTCATGGTTTTTTGGCCGTTCATCTTACAGCCCTACCAACGATCCTAACGACTGGATACTTCCAGCACCGGGCCCATCAACTTGGAACAAAGAAGATCGCTACGCACCAGATGGCGACGGAACTCCGTTGCCGGAACATCCCAGTAAAGTAGGCACTCCCCGTCCTGCAACATTCTCCACATTTGGAATTTGCATGTTCATGTTTATCCTTCTAGCGAGTATATCGGTCGGGATGTTGATGGTCGACCAACAAACTGCTATCGACAATGGGGAAATTCGTGATGAAGATGCTGGCATGGAATATGCGCCAATCGCAATTACAATTGTCGGTCTCATATGGCTTTTACTTGGTTTCTTCCAACATAAGCGACAGCAACAGATGATTGATACTCCAACCTCCCTCGTACGCTCTGT
>JASLVU010000209.1 GCA_030741225.1 Candidatus Poseidoniaceae archaeon
CCCCTAAAGGGGGATTTGAGGACCCAAATTGATTTTCCAACTGGAGATTGGAAAATGATTGCGCGGAGGACAAATTAAGCATGCTTTTCCGCGCCTTCTCTGCCGATACAAGAACTCCGATAGGAGGAAAAACCCCTCTTCATAAGGTGAAAAATTCAATTGAAAAATTGAATTTGCAATTGATATTTTAAATCTATTCTACAAATTCATATCCTCGAAAACAGGTGAAATCAATCGGTGGACTCAAACCATAGCGATGTTCGCATCTGCTCATGGCGCAAGACGAGGGTGCGGTGTTCTCCATACCCACTTGCGATAGTTGTTCAAAGCCTGCAGTGCTAGAACAGGCCTATTCTGGAAGAATATTATGCAATGAGCACATGGCCAAATCGGTTCGAAAAAAAATTGGCCGTGAACTGCGACATCAGCTGAAACTCCCACGTGAAGGAAACACGACCATCTTTGTGGCCATCTCTGGCGGAAAGGATTCTGCAGTGCTGCTGGACAGTATTGTCGACCGTGTTGGAAACAGACCGGACGTGAGGATCGTCGCCGGAACTGTTGATGAAGGGATTGAGGGTTATCGTCCGCCCTCGCTTGTTTGCGCTCAGGAACTGTGTGAACGCTTAGGTGTTGAATTCATTACGGTCTCCTACCCAGAATTGAATTTCAAAGAAATGGACGAGGTGGCCGCGAAAATACCTGGACTTGCAAAAGAAAACAAGCACATTCCCCGCATGCCATGTTCGTATTGCGGTGTGTTTCGCAGACAGGGCATCAATCATCTAGCGAAAAAAGTGAATGCAGATTATGTGGCTTTGGGGCACAATCTCGATGACATGGCCCAAACAGTACTCATGAACATGACCAACGGAGATTTAGAGCGTACGCTTCGTCTTGCCCCTCACACAACCACACCAGTAGACGGATTAGCACCCCGAATTGTACCGCTCCGATGGATTCCAGAACAGGAAATACAGTTGTATGCTTTGTACAGAAACCTTCCGTTGCATCACGAAGAATGTCCTCATGCAAGAGGTGCTTTACGATGGCGACATCGAGACATGGTTGCTCAAATGGAATCGGATGTACCTGGAACACGGCATGGCCTCTTACGGATGGCAGACAACATCAAACAACTTCGAGACCAGGTCATCGAGCTAGGTGGTTCTGAAGCCCGTCCTGCACCACCTATGCCGTGCAAAAGTTGTGGTGAATTAACATCCGCAACTCAGTGCAAAGCCTGCGACATGAGGGAACTGATGAACAGCGAATCATAGAACATTGTTCGCAAGTTCGTCCAAGTCTTGTGGACGACCGCAGTAATGACAACGTAGTTGCAACGGGTCACGCTCGACAACGCGTAGTCGATGAGGTAAAGGTTCGCGGAGGTTGGTCGTAATGCAATTGGAAAATGTGCATCGTACAACATTCACGACTTCATCTCCCAGATTAATTGTTAATTTCTCTGCGACCGAGTAAGCCCGAATAATCGCAACATGGGCGTCTGGAGCAACCAAAGCCAGCCGGTCAAGTTCTGCCTGTGTAAGTTCTCTATCCTCAACTTTGATGATATCTTTTGAACCCATTTTCTTGGATGGGACATTCATCACAAGCGAAACGGGGACCGAAGTGTTGCCACCAATTCCCAACATTTCCAAAACACGAAGCGCCTGTCCTGAGGGGATATGGTCAATCACTGTTCCATTTCGGATTGCGGTTACTCTTCGCATACTGTGCTCACTTGACATCAAAGAACACCTCCTTCAGATTGAATATCCTCGGGAACTTTGACTCCCAGTAATCGACACAACAAGGCCATTCTCGCAACAACACCGTTGAAAGCCTGTTCAAAGTAGCGTGCGTGACGAGTCGCATCCACCGAAGGGTCGATTTCATCGACACGCGGTAAAGGATGCATAACAATCATATCTGGCTTGACATCTGTAAGGTGACGGGCATGAAGCTTGTATGCTCCTGCGCAACGCGCATATTCATCTTCATCTGCGAAGCGCTCCTTCTGAATTCGAGTCATATAGACTACATCGGCATCCTCCATTGAACCGTACAGGTCCTCTGTTTCAACGACTTGAGCCCCATGGCCCTTCAAATCGGACACGATCTCGGCTGGCATTTTGAGTAAATCGGGGCTAGCAAAAATCAATTCGCAACCAAAACGAACCAAGGCATGTGAGAGAGAGTGCACGGTTCTTCCGTAGCGTAAATCTCCAGCCAGTACTACCTTCAAACCATCCAATTTGCCATGCGCCTGTTTGATTGTAAACAGGTCAAGCATGGTTTGTGTTGGATGATGTCCAGCTCCATCGCCTCCGTTAAGAATGGGCACGCTTGCAGCGTCTTGAGCGTATTGAGCGGCGCCTTGTCGGGGATGGCGCATGGCGATGACATCGGTATAACCATCAACCATTTGGATGGTATCAAACAAGGTTTCTCCTTTCACAACTGAGGAAGTTTTCACGTCACCCAAATTTACAACATCTCCACCTAATCGCTTCATTGCTGTTTCAAAGGACATTCTTGTCCTGGTAGATGGTTCGAAGAATAGATTTCCTAGGATTTTGCCTTGTAAAAGTGGCAGATACAAATCTCCTTTTGCCACCGGTAGAACCCAAACGCCTTGCTGCTGAGCTGCAGATTGATGGTGTCAATGTCGGGTATAATCGACACACGATCAAAGGTGAACAACGATCGGCTGTTATTGTCAACATGACATCAGTCCACGTCGTCAAGTTG
>JASLVU010000020.1 GCA_030741225.1 Candidatus Poseidoniaceae archaeon
AATACAAAAAGCTATCAATGATGGTGTGGACTGCAAAGGATATTTTGCTTGGTCATTAATGGACAACTTTGAGTGGGCTGAAGGATACGACCAAAGGTTTGGTTTGTACCATGTCGATTTTAGCACACAAAAAAGAACGCTCAAAGAAAGTGGACACGAATATGCTGGAATCGTCAAGGCGCATTCTATGCCTCAACTTGTCGTTATGGCTGGAGGCCTGGGAACACGCCTTGGAGACATGACGAAAACAATTCCTAAATCATTGATTCAAGTCAAAGGTAAAGCAATTCTGCATCACATCCTCGATTGGGGCAAAAAACAAGGTTGCACGAATGCCCTCATCTTAACCGGTCATTTGGGCGAACAATTCGACGGTTTCCGTCATGATGGAATGGCACTCACATTCCATCAAGAAAAACAACAACTTGGCACAGGTGGAGCACTTTGGAATGCCCAGTCATTGCTCGAAGACCGATTCATCATGGTTTGGGGAGATGATTACCATCCGATAAATTACAGTAAATTACTTGAAACACACATTGAGCAACAATCTCCACTGACCATGACCGTTACAACGGAACATTCCCAAATGAATCTGCAATTTGAACATCAAAAATTAGTCGCATACAACAAACAAAACAGCGATGATGAGAATTTGAATGGTTACGAGGCTGGCACGAGTATCATCGAGAAATCAACTGTTCTTCAACACGGCAAAGATGGTACGTGGAGTTGGGAAGAAACCGTATACGCTGCTCTATCGGGTCAAGCGGTCGTACATCTGGATTCAACACGATTCTGGGACATGGGCACGCCAGAAGGTCTGGCATCACTCGAAAATTTCCTCAACGAATCCGCCTCTTGAAGGCGAATATGTTCGTAGTTCAGGCAACACATCATTGGATTCTACCAACACGAGAATCATTCCACCAAATCCACCGCCCATCATTCTTGCACCAATGACTCCGGGTGTGTTTTGCAAAATTTCCACTTGTCGATCGACTTCCGGTAGGCTAACTCCTCTCTTTTGCAAAGATGCATGGGATGCATTCAGCAATGGCCCTAGCTGACGGGCTGTTGCGTTCAAAGCACGCTCAACTCGTTGATTTTCTGAATCGACATGAACGGTCTGCAGTTGCGAATCAACCGATGCAGAATACGATGATTGGCTCAATTTACGGTGTATTTTGGAATCGACAAGTTTGAACATCCAATCGTTCGGAACTGTTACCGTCGTTGAACGAAGAAGAGTGAAGTCGAGTAGACTCGCACTCCCTTCTTTTCCAAACATCATCGCCATTTGGTCGAGAAGTCCGCAGGGAGTCTTGAGGATTTCATGCTCCAGCCTTTGTGCTTCTTTGCATGCTGCAAGCGGCTCCATAGAGCCGTTGACACACAACGTTACTGCCAAGCAGAGTGCCGCTGAAGATGACATTCCGACGCCAATTGGGATTGAACTGGTTACAGACAAATGAGCGGGCCATCCTCCGGCTGCTTGCCACAACTCGACAACGGTAGGGTCGCCTTCATATCCGGAGGGAAGAGATTTTGCATCAAGAATCAAGTGGACATCGGTCGCAAATGCCAACGACTTACCACCGGCATAATCGGTGTGCTCCCCTATGATATTGATTCGAGCAGGTATGGTTGCCCGCCGGTGCATAGTTCCAACTCAATCGATATCATCCGTTGGTAATCAAATGGTAAATGGTTCGAACATGGATTCCTGTTGCACCGTTACCAACCATGGAGTTTGTCTTTGCACCCCAGTAGGTTCCAGCAATATCCATGTGAGCCCATGTGATTTGTTCACCATCCTTTTCGTAGCCTCGGTTCGGAACGAATTGTTTGAGGAATGCTGCTGCTGTATTAGCTCCGCCCCAGCGACCAGCGCCTAGGTTTCGTGTATCTGCAATCTTAGAATCCGTCATTTCCTTCTCGAATGCTGGAAGCAAAGGCATAGGCCAAGCAAGTTCATCGACAGCATTGCCAGCTTCGTGTATTCGGGTTCTGAAATCGTCATCGTTGGACCAAAGACCGGTTGCTTCGTGACCAAGAGCAACGACACAAGCACCGGTGAGGGTTGCGAAATCGATGATGTATTCTGGATCATATTCGCCTGCTTTCCAAAGACCGTCCGAAAGCACAAGACGCCCTTCAGCATCCGTATTCAAAACTTCAATGGTTTTTCCAGAGAGTGTCTTGATGACATCGCCTGGCCGTTGTGCATTCGATGAAGGCATGTTTTCAGCCATACAGGTTATTGCGGTAACCTTGCCGTCATATCCGGTTGCAGCGAGTGCTTCCATTGTACCGAAAACGGTTGCAGAGCCACCCATGTCGTACTTCATTTCGTCCATGTTCGCTCCAGGTTTGAGAGAAATACCTCCGGTGTCGAAGGTGATTCCCTTACCAACAAGCATAGGACCTCGTCCCTTCTTATCCGAATTCATTTCGAAGATAACCATACAGGGTTTGCGTGCAGACCCCATTCCGACGGCAACTAAACCGCCCATTCCAGCCTTTAACGCTTGGTCGTAGTTAATGATGGTCACATCGACATTATCGTATTGCTTTGCCCATTCCCAAGCTTGGTCAGCAAATGCTTCGGGATACATATCGTTGGGAGGACAGTTACCTAGGTCTCGTGAGAGATGAACACCTGATACGACTCCCGCTCGATTTTTGATGAGGAGATTCAATTCTTTTTCTTGTGCTTCATCGCAATTAACTCGCACCGTAAGTTCCTTTTCTTCCTCGTCGTCATCCTTGAGTTTGTAATGGTCGTAAGAATAATCACGTAGCATCATACCTTCTACAAAAGCACCCATGGCTTCAACCGAGGCTCCGCTGAATCGAACAGTGAAGTCGGTTCCATGAGCTTTCTTTCGGTTTGCAACTACAGCTGCACCAGCCTTACGGTAGGCGTGAATATCTGCATCTTCCTCTTTTCCAAGGCCGACCATCATGGCTTTTCCACCCTCGCTACCGATAATCGACATAGTCGACTTGACTTTTCCTTTGAAATCTCCATTGGAGAGGATGCGATTAATCTGAGCCTTGAGAGCAGTATGCAATCCTGATTCAAGGGTTTCTGGAACGGATTCGCTTCCTTCGGTTAGGGGTAATATGAGAGTTCCGTCAATGTTGTGGCCTGGGCTTACGCTTGCTTTCATGGGTTCACCTAAATGTTCCTATGAGATGAGGCACTTGAAACCTCGCGTAGTGCAATTTGCCAATTTTGCAGAGAATCAATCTTCTCTTCGTTCATGACGTTGAGCAAATGCGGCAATCATCACAAATCCAGTAATCATCGAAACAGGGTTGAATAAGCCGTATCCAATCAGGAAATTGGATTCTTCGTTTTCTAAAATGCTCAGAACAGAGGAGTTGATTGGTTCAGAAACCCAACGTGCGGAATCTACCACACGAACTTGGTAATACAATTGCCAAGTTCCATCATCTGTAAGGGAGAGATTCGCAGCGTCAAGCGTCAGACTTGATGAGTTGGTGGCATTCACGGTGAAAAGGTTCGACTGCCAAATTGCATTACCGTTCGAATCAACATATTGCAAGGTCGCATTCGATGCGGATGCTTGGCCGTGATTGGTAACATCGAGTGAAATTTCATCATCCGACACCTCAAGAGATTGAACATCCAATCTTGCTCGCCAATACCATACATTTGCAATTAAATACTTCATGACATCCATTTCTTCACCCAATCGGTCGTTGAGATTTTCAACCGAACCTGGGATGAATTGTTCATCGTCGGTCTCAAATGTAAATGTCGGGTATCCCATGACGCCGTATCCGTAATCCCTGCTAGTGCCGCAATTCGGGTAGAGACCTTGATTGGCATTTTGAATAGGGATACTCGAAAGATTGTTGTTGACATCCTCTCGAATTTGATGATACAATTCCCAGTCCGAAGGTTGCTCAGGCCATTTTCCCCACGGATAAAGCATAATCCAAACGCCTGTATGCATTGTTACATACAAATCGGCATCAGGAACAACCGTATTCATGTAATTTGCATTTGCTTCAGTTTCCGCTTCACTGAACGCACTGCTTCCAGGTTGAGTTGTTGGACATGTGTTCCAGTAGTGGTCGTAATTCCTGTTCAAGTCGACTTGATTGATGTTCCATCGAGTATCAATATCGTTGCCGTCTGGGTTGAGCATAATCAAAATATGGAGTTCAGTGCTTTGGAGTACATCGATCGCTTCTTGATTTCCTTCAACCCATCCGTCAATGTACCATTTTGCTGAGAGCCAAGCAAGGGCAGTTCCCAAGTATTCGTTGCCATGGTGGCCTCCATCGATGTAAACAATTTCTTTTGCACTTCCGTTTGCTTTGGTTTCTAAAGACCAGTCAGACAGGCGCACGACCCACAATGTCTTGCCCA
Organism: Candidatus Poseidoniaceae archaeon; assembly: GCA_030741225.1. GTDB lineage: Archaea > Thermoplasmatota > Poseidoniia > Poseidoniales > Poseidoniaceae > MGIIa-L1. The sequence goes on from JASLVU010000020.1 coordinate 4,409, forward strand.
ATTCAGACTCACCAACACTGGTCAAATCGACGATTTCAGGATAATCGTCTGCCCACTGGTTGACTTCTAAAGTCAATGCTGCCCAAGTCATGTGTACGTGATTATCAATAGGTTCTCCCGGCCACGCATCTTCGTCGTTTGAATCCGATTGAGCCGATGTCACTGGAATACTTGCAAGCATCAAGCAGAGGACCAAACCTACCGCTACTCGCATAAACGTCCCTAACCACCAAACATCAAAAACGCTTGCCTAAGAGTGACTTCACCAGTCGCTCGTGAATGCATTCGGGTTGGTGACTTTCTCAGACTCTCGGGTCCAAATGGAATTGATTTCGGTCTTACCGCCGTAAATGTCGGCAAATGGATCGACTTCTTCAGGTTCGAGATTTCGCTGCATGTATGCTTCGACGCGTTCTCGAAGATCAGGCTTGAATTTCCAGTAATGTATTCTCCATTCTCTTCCATCCCAAAGTGTGGTTTCTTCGGATTCTGTAGTAAGTAAATCGTAGTCTTGGAACATGTAAAACAGGTTTCTGTCTGTAGGTTCGAGTGCATTATCGATGATTCGATTGTAGAAACCGAAGAAACCAAGAGCGTGTTCGGCCATACCTTGAGCGACTTCGGCGTCCATTTCCAAGTCGATGTGTTGTTGAATAGCACGCGTAAGTTCTGATAATGTCATTGTCATCCCGATTCCTCCCTCGCCGCTCAATCTCTTCGCAGACAGTATGTTATATTGTCATCCGACCCATATAGACTCATCGCTTGATTTTCATGAAAAACAGAAAAAAAAGTAATTTTGCCCTCCCAGCCCTGATGATGGAGGTGCCAGACACCTCCCATACAGACACCCCAGCAGGCTACTTGACTTAAACAACATCAAACAACAGGCTCAAAAACACCGTTGCTAGGGCAAGGTTGTGAGCGAAGACTTCGTTGAGGGAAATTTCCTCGGGTTACCAGAATCAGGAGGTGATATCGACGTGGCCATTTTGCAATTGCCGTACGAACTTACAACTTCATACGGACAAGGAACTGCCCAAGGACCTGCGGCTTGTCTTGTTGCAAGCGCCCAAGTTGAACTGTTCGATGACCGCTTAGGAGAAAATCTTCCTGCGGGCTCAACATTCCTCACTGCACCCCCTTGGGACGGTGAAGGAGGAAGTCTGGCTCAACAATTGGACAATATTACCAGTTACCTTCAACCGTGGTTTCAGGGCCACTGCTTCCCTTTAGCGCTTGGCGGAGAACATGGAATATTGCCGCCACTGGTTCGAGCTGCTCGTCAGCATCCGCTTGTTGAGGGTGATTTGGAGCGATTGACTGTTGTTCAAATCGATGCTCATGCTGACCTTCGAGAGCAACTCAATGGAGAGACTTATTCGCATGCTTGTGCATCAAGTCGAAGTTTGGACCTCGGCATCGGACGGCTACTTCAGGTTGGAATTCGTGCCTACTCAAAGGAGGAGGCTGAACTCATTGAAACTGACGAACGAATCACCACATTCTTTGCCAAAGACACACAATCCACTCTGCACGGTGCTAAGCACTGGTCGCAATGGTTGGAGACCTTGTCGGGCGTTTCAGGACCGGTTCACCTCACCATTGACATCGACGGCCTGGACGGCAGTTTGGTTCCAGCCACTGGAACTCCGGTTCCTGGAGGCCTAACTTACTGGCAAGTTTTTGAAACAATTCAAGCCCTCTTTGATGCGCCAAATGCAGTTGTAATCAGTGCTGACATCAATGAAATCGTGCCGCAAGAAGGTACGCCTCTCACCGAATTCAGTGCGGCAATGATTGCAACCAAGACAATCGGAGCACACCTTCTTGCTCGAAGAGAAGGTCGATGGACGGCGACCAAAAAACCAGATAGCGACAACTCAGATACTCAAGCGTCTACTTTTTTCAGTGAACTGTTGGCAGATAATATGGAGTGACTTGTATGACTGAAACACAAGAGAAGAATTCGATGCAAACCCGAGGGTCTCACGTTTTCCTTGACTACACCGGTTATCAACCTCAAGTCAATGACGATGGAGAATGGATGCTCAATTTGCTTGAAGAAGCGGTGGAAAAATGTGAAATTCGAAACGTGCATGCACATGTAGAGCAATTCGATGGGTCTGTTTCACCACCTGGATATGCTGCAGTGGTCTTGTTGGACGAGAGTCATGTCACTGCACATTGTTATTCAGAAAAAGGCTGGCTAGCACTGGATTGCTTCACTTGCGGAGGTACCGACCCGAATCACTTGGCTGATGAGATACACTCCAAGTTAATCCAATGTATGCCCGAGTTATCGCTCAAACAAAGGCATCATGTGCCAAGATTTCTTTACGAAGGTGAGTGAGATGTCCGTACGAGCATTTGTCGACGAACATTACCGGCATTTCAATGCAGGTGCACTTCAATCGGCTGCTGTATCATTGACGAATTTTCTTCAGTCTGGCGGCAAACTGTTTGTTACACTTGCAGGTGCTATGAGTACTGCTGAACTGGGCCGAAGTCTTGCACCAATGATTCGCTCTGGCCATGTTGCCGGAATCTCGTGTACTGGAGCTAATTTAGAAGAAGATGTGTTCAACTTGGTTGCGCACAATGCCTATGTCCATCTCGAAGATTGGCGGAACCTTTCAGCCGTTGATGATGCTGAATTCTTGAAGAAAAAACTCAATCGGGTGACGGATGTTTGTATCCCAGAAGAACAAGCGTTTCGAAAAATAGAGCACCACATCATGTCATGCTGGGCAGAGTCCGACCAACAGGGCGTGTCTCGATTGCCGCACGAATTCTTCTACCAGATGCTTGCGAATTCTTCACTTGAATCCTCATACGAAGCTCAACCTGAACATTCTTGGCTTCTGGCTGCAGCTGAAATGGAATTGCCTTTGTTTGTCCCAGGATGGGAGGATTCTACACTTGGCAATATCTTTGCAGCACGATGTTTAGAGGGTAAATTCAAACCCTCCACCGTTCGAAACGGCATCGAATACATGATGGAACTCTCCCAATGGTACGAATCGAATCAAAACCAACTTGCATTCCTGCAAATTGGAGGTGGAATTGCTGGAGATTTCCCTATTTGCGTGGTTCCAATGCTCAACCAAGACCTCGAAAGAGAGGTCCCGCTGTGGAGCTGGTTTTGTCAAATCAGCGAGGCATCACCCTCGTACGGTGGGTATTCCGGGGCGCCTCCAAACGAAAAAATCACTTGGGGCAAACTGACCGAAGACACCCCCAAATTTGTTATTGAAAGTGATGCAACAATCGTGGCGCCACTTCTGTTTGGATACATACTGGATTTGTGAAAATCAACTGCAAGTTCTAAGCAGGTAGACACAAGTCTTGAAGAGGAGTATGGATGAGAACACTCCATGAGCATGCGAAAGCCAACCGTCGCATTGGTGTTGGTTGCAATGATGGTTTTGCCAATAGCAATCACCGCATCTGCAGATGAACAACCCCTTCCACCAACCATCAACACCTCGTGGTTGAAAGGCATGGACGGCCTCAATGAACATGCATATACGGTGACATTTGAAGACAATGGCTCCTATCAAAGTACTTTTTCTGTAGCCCACCTACGAGGTGGTCAAACTCTCGAAAACACCGTTTTCACTACATGGTCTTCTCTTGAAGGAAAGCGTATTGCTCGAATCGTAGCCAATACTTCGCTCGAATGGGGTGATGAAATAACGGTATCAGTATCCACCACATCATGGAACGGTAATGCTTTGCAACAACCGCTGGAATCAGACCGTTCCTTCACCGTGGGGACTTGGAACCAGCCTATGGCTGACCACGAAGTCCTGCTAAAGACCGGTTGGGATTTGGATCAAACATACTTCAACGAAGAAGGCGAGCAAGGTTTCGCACTGAATTTCAACGGCCAAGGATGGCAACTGAGAGAAGGCAATGTTCTCAATTCATGGGAATTGGGCAACGGCACGTTAACCACGCTTGAGAATACAGAAGACGGAGCGACCAATTTGACTCTAAATCTTGAATCTATTTGGAAAAATGAGACCGTTCAATCGGGTGTTCTCACTTCTCAAGTCTTTGATGCGAGAGGAAACGGTGTTCTCCATTTGGTCACTTTTGATGGTGATTCAACAAGCACTGTTACCGCCAATGTATCAGACGGTTGGTTCAATCGTTCAATGATTGATGGAGACCTCGATGAGCGTCTTCGAATCGAGGCCACAGGTGATTTGAGCATCATTGAACAAAACGATGAGGGTGGGGAATCATTGAACGTAACAGGCGAAGTGAGCGTGTTCCTGTTGGAAACATGGGATGAAAACGGTGTTCGACGACTTCAGCACACGCAATTTGAAGCGCTCGCAGACATGGTCATGAACGATGATGATTTTGCTATGGATGTCTCACTGGACGGCCTTACTGTGCTTGAACGCTGGGAAGAAGGCGTTCGTACCGAGCAGAAAAACGAATTCAAAGGCCAAGGTACTTTTGGATTAAATGAAGAGGATGAAAATTCCAGTATCATGATCAACGGAACCATCCATGACCTACACTGGTTGACTGAAGATGGTTTGACCGTCACCGATGATTTGCATATGGACGGCGTCATTACCGGAGATGCGCAAGGAAGTTTTGGAATCGTTCGAACCATTGAAGAGACGGGCAACCAAGCCAACGCTACGCAACAAGTATTCCTCGTGAACGTCATTCATCAGGAGACTTGGTTCAACATTACTGGAATTAACGGTGGCAACTTTTTCGATGGTCAAGGGGTTGGGGCGAATCACAACCGTACTTGGGATTACCAAGTCGTTCAATCAGATTGGGAAAACAGAACTGTTCGTATGGTTTGGGAGGAAACAGGAGCAGACCCTTCTAGTGGCGATGAACGCCCAGAAAACAGCCCGATTCAAGTCAATGCAACACAGCCGGAATCTGAGGATTTACTCGGTAATATCTCGATTTCCAGAGAAACCGGACTGATGCCAATTCCAATGATTCCGGGCGACACATTACGGCTCGCAGGACAGGATGAACTTGCGCTTATTGTTACAGCTCAATCGACTGGAAACGATCCGCGTGATGGATTCAATCTTCATGTCGTCAACTGGACCGGACAATATGAAAATGTGGGAACCGCATCAGGTGCAATCATTGACCAAGGACCGCTGATGGGACTTCTCTCGAGTGTGTATCGTGTTCTGGAAATTCCTTACGGCGAGGAGAATGAATCTGCAAACTTTACTGAATCACAGGTTGTCGACAGAATTCTTTCACCTTCGATTATCACCGCCGAAAACAACACTGCCCCGCAACTTATCGACATATACTTCGAAGAAGGCATTATCTACGGCGAAGGTGGGAGTGCTGCAACCTTGGTTGCACACATTGCAGACGCTGAATTCAATGTTGATTCGGTAACTGTTGACCTTTCACCGCTTGGCGGCGATGTTACCGAATTGAATGACCGAGGTCTTGAAGGCGATTCTACCATCGGTGACAACCGATTTTCCACGCGAATTCTTGTCCCTGGACTTGAAACTGGAAACATCACACTCAATGTTACTGCAACCGATACATGGGACGTATCCAGCAGCGGCAGCGGCAGCATCGAAGTTATCAATCTCGGCCCTCGACTGCTTGATTTTGAAATCCTTCCAGACACTGGACCTCGAGGCACTCAGATGATTATCAACACAAGGGCTTACGACGGGCATGGAGTGACAAGTGTCGAACTGGATTTGCGAGATGTTGGTGGGCAAATGGAATCTTTTGATTTGGTCGAAGGAGTATGGATTGGAAATTTCACCGTTCCAAACTCAATGGTTCCCGGTCAACAAGTTCTCAACTTCGTTCTTACCGACGGACTTGGACAACGAACCTTCACTTCACTGTGGCATGCAGATGGAGCGAACTCCACTATGCAGCAAATTTACGGGCCACACCACATTTCAGAGAATGTCATGAAAGAAATCAGTATTGATGTCGTAAACAGTGCTCCGACAATTACCAATCCAGGGGTTCTCTCTTTTGAGCGAGGAGAAGGTAGCTCGACAGTTCTTCTCGAGGTCGCCATTGCTGATGTTGATGGTGTTTTGGTTGCACGTGCGAATCTTGGAGTATTCACGCCCTTCACTTCACAAGAAACGTGGCAAAACATGTATGATGATGGAAGCAATGGTGACAAAACAGCAAACGATGGAATTTACACCGCTCAAATGCAATTGCGTAGTAGCATTCCACTTGGAACTCATGAAATTATGGTTCAAGCATCCGATTCGTACGGTAAAGTCAGCCCAACAACTTCTATTGCGGTTCAATTGGTCCAAGAAGAAGGCGCATTGCCCGTTATAGAAGGCTCTATTCTCACTACTGGAGTCATGATCGGTTTATTGGTTGTCTTTGGCATCGGTGTCGCAGCAGTGCTGTTTATTTCGGTTCGCAACAAGCCTGAAAATTTGGATAAAGAAGACCGTTTCGGATTCAAATGAGCACTTGAATGAGCCGACAACCGTTTATACCTCTGTTCTTTGGGCCAAATATCCCTGCGAGCGTAGTGTAGTGGTTATCACCGAGCGTTGCCAACGCTTGAACCCGGGTTCGAGTCCCGGCGCTCGCACCATTGGCTTTCTGCACCCTGTTTGTGAATCTTTTTTTAGGCAATATTCTCCAATTCTTCATGCCGAAATATTAACCGATGGACTCTCTATGCCTACAAATGGGGAGCACTATGGGTGACAGACGTTCCATCTTTATCGGTAAAAAACCACTTCACGCTTACGTACGCGCAGTTGTCATGGCAATGGAAGAAGGCGATCGGGAATTGCAACTTGTTGCTCGAGGTGCAACAATTGGACGGGCTGTCGATGTAGCTGAAATCTGTCGGCGAAGAAACGGAATTATTGCCCAAGGCCTACCTGAAGAAGTTGTAATTGGCAACATCAGCTGCACTTCTGAGATTTTCAAACAAGATGACAACAGAGACCGAACTGTCAGCGTGCTCACAATAGAACTGGACGGTGTGGGCGAGTTACCTCTAGAGGAAGAGTAGGTCTCCTCACCTCGGTGCTTCAAGAAAATACGCTGCGTTGATGAGTGCAGCAAACAACATCCATGCGATGTATGGCCACACCAATTTTGATGCTGCAGGCACTGGGATGTATGTTAGGGCAGCGTATGCGAACGTCAACAGAATCATGAAAACAAGCATGACAAGTGACAGGAGATACTGTTCAGAGTTGAACACCGAAGGCCATGCCAGATTGAGGAGCAATTGAGCAACAAATAAGCCAATAATCCGCTTTTGAAAAGGTACTTTTTCGGAGTTGCTCAACACGAGAGAAAGACTGCATGCCATGCAGGTGTACAGCACCGCCCAAATGGGTCCAACCACCCAACCTGGCGGTTGGAAAAAGGGTTCGTACTCTGAATCAAATGTCATAATGTCAGCAAGTATAAGATATGAGATGCAGGTTTTAACTGATGTTTTGTCCTTAGGAAAATTTTGCTTGAGAATTGCAGATGCTATTCGATAGACTCGTCGTATTCTTAAGGGATGAATGCAGTAAATTTCTGTTTTCCCGTCAAAAACATTCCATTATAACCAATTGATTTTTTTGTTGTGTTTATGAGAAAGACGATTGTATATTTGATGATGACACTGCTACTAGCATCCAGCCTACCACTTAACGCCAGTGCGGGACCAACCGATGATATTCCAACAAATGCAACCAATACTGGAGTCCACAATTCTCTAGTTGCTGCCCTTTCGCATGTTGGTTTGGTTCCAACCTTGCAAGGCACTGGACCGTTCACGGTTTTCGCTCCAACCGACCAGGCTTTCTCGGATGCTGGCATAGACTTAGCAGATTACGACACCGATGCTGAGAATGCAACATTGACAGATATTCTACTTCACCATGTCTACTCAGGTGAAGTGTCTTCAAGCGCCATCACCGAAGGTATGTTTGCAACCATGCTTAGCGGTAACAAAGTTCAGTTCAGCATCGACGCATTGGGCACCGTTACCGTGGGGGATGCCACCGTTACAACTGCAGATGTACTCTCTTCGAACGGAATCATTCATGTTGTCGACAAAGTAATGATGCCTCCAGTCGATATTCCAAGCACAGCCCAATCAACAGGTATACACGATTCATTGGTTGCTGCTGTAATCCAAGCAGATTTACTTTCGACACTTCAAGGCCCCGGTCCATTTACACTCTTTGCTCCAACCGACCAAGCCTTCACTGACGCTGGAATCGACTTACCATCGCTGGACAATCCTGCTGGAAAGGCAGCTCTTTCTAATATTCTTCAGTATCACGTCGTCTCTGGATTTGTTCCAGCCGCAAACGTCAGCGACTGTATGAGTGCTGATGCAGTGAATGGACAACCACTCGCGTTCACGGTCGACTCGAATGGAGTGAAAGTTAACGACGCTGGAGTTACGATGGCTGATGTTTTGACATCAAACGGGATTATTCACGTCATTGACAAGGTATTGACACCAACCGATGCTCACAACGACATACCTCGAACTGCTCAGTGTACTGGTGTTCACGATTCCCTTGTGGCTGGAGTCATCCAAGCTGAACTGCTCGCTACTCTGCAAGGTCCTGGACCGTTCACCGTATTCGCTCCAACCGACCAAGCATTCAGTGATGCGGGAATTGACTTGGCTACACTCAACACACCTGAAGGTAAGGCTACGCTTTCCGACATTCTGCTCTATCACGTCGTCAGCGGCGAGGTCCCATCAGCAAACGTCACTGAATGTATGACAGCCAACGCAGTCAACGGACAACCGCTGTCATTCACCGTCAATGGAGGCGTCATGGTCAACGACGCCAATGTTACCCTGGCAGACGTCCTTACCAGCAACGGTGTCATTCACGTCATTGACAAGGTATTGACACCTTCAGACACACCCAAAGACATCCCACGCACTGCACAGTGTACCGGAATCCACGATTCTCTTGTGGCTGGAGTCATCCAAGCAGAACTGCTTGAAACACTGCAAGGCACTGGCCCGTTCACGCTCTTTGCACCTACCGATCAAGCATTTATCGATGCGGGAATTGACCTCAATGCACTGGACACACCTGAGGGTAAGGCAGCCCTTACCGACATTCTGCTGTACCACGTGGTTGCTGGAAATGTTCCATCTTCAGCAGTTACTGAGTGCTTAACCGCTAACACGGTTAACGGAAACCCAATCGCTTTCACTGTAGGCACCGGAGTCATGGTAAACAACGCCAATGTGACCTTGGCCGATGTCAACACCAGCAACGGCGTCATCCATGTTATCGACAAAGTACTGACTCCAACATCCACTCCAAACGACATCCCACGTACAGCACAATGTACCGGTATCCACGACTCGTTGGTTGCAGGTGTCATTCAAGCAGAATTGTTGACGACGCTGCAAAGTGACGGGCCGTTCACGGTCTTTGCACCTACAGACCAGGCATTCGCTGATGCCGGCATCGACTTGGCTGCTCTAAACACCCCAGAAGGAAAGCAAACCTTGGCAGACATTCTGCTTTACCACGTTTTGGCCGGTGAAGTGCCTGCTGCAAATGTAACTGACTGTCTTTCAGTGAACACCGTCAACGGCAATCCACTGTCCTTCAATGTAGGAACCTCTGGAGTTATGGTAAACGGAGCTAATGTGACCGCTACTGATGTTGCTACCAGCAACGGAATTATCCACATCATTGACAAGGTGCTCACGCCTACTGCAACTCCAAACGATATTCCACGAACTGCACAATGCACTGGCGTTCACAATTCACTTGTGGCAGGAGTCATTCAGGCCGAACTGCTGACAACATTACAAGGCGATGGGCCATTCACGGTCTTTGCACCTACCGATCAAGCCTTCAGCGATGCAGGAATTGATTTGGCAGCACTGGACAACCCAGTCGGAAAGGCTGCGCTTACGGACATCCTGCTCTACCACGTCGTTGCAGGCGAAGTGCCTGCTGCGAATGTCACCGAATGTATGTCGGCCGACACCGTAAACGGAAACCCAATTTCGTTCACAGTCAGCGGAGGCGTAATGGTGAACGATGCGAATGTTACAACGGCAGATGTTGCTACAAGTAACGGTATCATCCACGTCATCGACAAGGTTCTCACACCGACAGTTACACCAAATGACATTCCTCGAACTGCTCAGTGTACTGGAGTTCACAACTCGCTCGTGGCTGGAGTGATTCAAGCAGAATTGCTGTCAACACTGCAAGGTGACGGCCCGTTCACCATTTTCGCTCCAACCGACCAAGCGTTCACAGATGCTGGAATTGACCTGGCTGCACTCAACACCACAGAAGGCAAGGCGACTCTTTCTGATATCTTGCTCTACCATGTCGTTGCAGGAGAAGTGCCTGTAGCCAACGTAACCGATTGCATGAGTGCGAATGCTGTCAACGGACAACCTCTCGCTTTCACTGTCGGTGACAGCGTCATGGTCAACGATGCAACCGTAACTACGGCTGATGTCAACACAAGCAACGGTATCATACACGTTATCGACAAGGTGCTGACACCATCGGATACTCCAAACGACATCCCACGTACTGCACAATGTACTGGAGTTCACAACTCACTTGTGGCTGCGGTAATTCAAGCAGATTTACTAGCGACTCTACAAGGCGACGGACCGTTCACGCTCTTTGCACCTACCGACCAAGCATTCATCGATGCTGGAATCGACTTGGCCACACTCAACACGCCTGAAGGAAAGGCTACATTGAGTGATATTCTACTTCACCATGTTTATTCTGGCAGCGTAATGAGTGCTGACCTTACCGACGGAATGATGGTTCAAATGGTCAATGGTGACAACATTACCTTGAACGTCACAACCGGAATGGGAGCATCGGTTAGTATCGGAAACGCAACTGTCACCGGAGCCGATGTACTCACCGCAAACGGAGTCATTCACGTGATTGACAAGGTACTGATGCCGCCAGCAGAAGAAACTGCGGACTCAACCGATTTAGAAGACAGCGCACAAGGCGAGTCTGACGACTCAAGTGGAAATCTCTGGATTGGAATCGTACTGCTGTTGGTAATCGGAGGCGGTGCGGGAGCAGTTCTGTTCATGCGCAGCCGAAGTGATGCCGGCGAGGAATCCTCCAAGGATTTCACTCAGGGAGGAATACTCAATCAGTTGCAAACTGTTGACGCTGCATCCTACGGTACCCAATCGACACAGCAAACACAGTACGCTCAACCAGCGGCAACTGCTGCGTACGGTACACAGCCTGCTCAAGAAGTGCAGCCTGTACAACAAGTTGCTCAAGTTCAACCGGTGCAAACCGTAGAAGTAATCCCGCAACCTACAGTTGTTGAACCAACAGTTCTGCGACAATGGACCGATGAATCAGGATACACTTGGAGGGCAATGGACGATGGCACTACCTACTGGTGGACCGGTTCCGAATGGCAAAAATACGGCTGATCGAATCCGTGGTTTTCAAAAACGCCGCAGCGTAGGATATTCTCTGGAATTTCCAGTCTCTACATCCGAACTCTGGAACTTGATATGCCGGGCTGGCAATCTCAACGATTGCCACCCGTTTTGTCGCACGAATGATGCAATGTCTTGGGAGAACGGTTCTCATCAAGACCGTTTGGTTTACCTTAACGGCAGAAACTATGTTAGGCAATTTCTCACCTGGGACAAGGATAGCGGATATGAACTCATCATAGGTGAAGAGAATGGTCCCGAATCCTATGTGGTATGGGAAATGAAGGAACTCGGAGATAAGAAATCAACCCTTACCATCACGGTTTATCCCTATTTGCTGGCGGATTTAAGCAAAATCATCTCATACCTTCCATTCATGCTGTACATTCGTCCGAAATTGAAGAG
>JASLVU010000210.1 GCA_030741225.1 Candidatus Poseidoniaceae archaeon
CAACTCGCAACTCGAATGGGTCTCATCGGTGCTGCCTTTGGGCTAGGGTTTACTTTTGGACCATTTATTGGCGGTGAGTTATCTAATCCAGCAGGCCGGTGGGATTTCTTTGCCGATACACTCTTCGAGACCCACCCGTATTTACTTCCGTGTTTGGTAGCGAGTGTATTATCGATATTTTCACTGTTGATTGCTTACCGCTCTTTGCCAGAATCACTGCCTTCTGAGCGACGGATAGAGAATGAACCTGAACCATGGTTAAAACACATGGTTGAGATAATGAAAAATTCTGCTAAGATGCTCAAAGCGAAAAACATCTCTTTGATTATTTGGGTCTCCATGTTGTTTACCTTTGGATTTACAATTATGCATGCAGTATTCATCCTCTATACAGAAATGAGTCCAGAAAACGGCGGTCTTGCATTTTCGGAAGCCGATAATGGCAGAGTTTTTGCAATGATTGGAATTGCCGGAATTTTGACTCAAGGCATTCTGATAGGGCCCCTTTCCCGTCGATTTGGTTCTCGATTACTGATTCCGGCATCATGCGTACTTACAGGTATTGGATTGTTCTTGATACCTTATACAGAAGTCGAGCATAGTTGGTTGCACATACTCATTGTGACAGTCTTAATCGCAGTAGGCAACGGGATTTTTCAACCCTCGTCCTCATCATTTTTAACGCGCATTGCGAAGTCGAATGGTTACGAACTTGGTGTCGTCATGGGTGCCCAGGAATCGTTAGGGGCCTTCGCACGAATTTTGGGCCCCTTGACAGGTGGAATAGTTTGGACACTGACTGCTTCGAGAGACTGGCCATTTGATTATCATACAGTGTTTCATATCTGTGGCCTGATGATGTTTTTCTCATTTGTTCTCGCTCTTCGATTGCCTCATTTGGAGTCAGAGCCGAATTCTGCATTTGGATTTGATGAAGAATCCTAAAGACTCAAGTGGTGATGGTTAATCGCCAATCTATGGATGCAGCAGCAACGACTTGGGATTCTGGTAGATTTAACCGCCGTGTTTCGACTTTCGCCCACATCTCTATCCTGATTACACTCATGGTCATTTGGCTTATTGTGCTTAAGGGAGTTCTCCAGCCTTTCTTTATTGCCTTGGGAATTTACTTTGTACTCAAACCAGGTTCTGATTATCTTTCACGAAACGGCTTTCCACTGATTCTCTCGTACCTCACCATGGTGCTGCTTACCCTGTTGGTCGTTTCCGCAGCCTCATTTGTCGCCTACCAGCAAGCAAATAATTTGCTTCAAGACGATGAGCAAAGGGAATTGTACAACACTCAACTTGAAGAGAAATGGAGTGACTTGAAACAATCTCCACTCATCGGTTCTGCCCTAGGTTCGGATTCTGAAGATGGTAACACAACCCTTGTTGAAGATTTGTCAGCAATGGGTCTGTTGGAGGAAAATGAGAAAATATCCGATGCCGCTCTGGGAATGCTTTCGAATGTAGGTGGATTTTTCTTAACCAGTGTTACGGTGATGTTTTTCCTAATTTTCATTATTTTCGAAGCAAGCTTACTCCCTGGTAGAATCGAACGTGCTTGGCCAGACGGTGGCAGCGATAAGGTTCAAATCGTTCGTTCCAAAATCGAAGCAAGTGTCAATACATACATTATCGTGAAAACCGGAGTAGGTGCTGGTACTGCGGTTTGTGCCGGCATTGTCATGCTGCTGTTTGGGATTGATTTGTGGTTTACTTGGGCTTTGCTTACGTTTTTGTTGAATTACGTACCTTACATTGGTTCTCTCATCGCAACAATGCCTCCAATAATTCTCGGTTTGATTTTACTTGAACCAAATTCCCTTGCCCTACTTGTGTTGCTCCTACTTGCAAATCAGCAAGTTTGGGGTCAGATTATTGAAACACAATGGGCTGGACGTGCATTGGACTTGTCTCCGGTTCTCCTTTTGCTTGTGACTTCGATTTCGTTTGCAGGCTGGGGGATTCTAGGAATGATTCTAGCAGTTCCGTTTGCAGTCATCGTAAAGATTGTGCTTGAAAACATCGAGGCGACTCAACCGTTTGCGATTCTCATGTCGGAACGTGCACCATCGATTGATGAGGCATGGGTTGATGCTATGAAGGATGGTAAAATTTCGAGCTTTGAGAGTCAATCACTGAATCAGTTGCAAAGCCTTCTAGGGTATTCGGATCTCAAGGTCAAACTTATTGCTGGACGCATCGCTGCTCAGCGAGTACTACGCAAGAACAAAGTTACCGATGACCAAATAGATATCATTACATCTGCCGCTGATGCAGTAGGGGAGGGCAGTATTTTGGCGAATGAGGTCACAACAATGCTTTCTGAAGGTAAGCTGGATAAAGAAATGCGACCACTTCTGTCAAAGTTTATCACACTTTTAGAAGAAGAGTGATCACAAAACTTCAGTCAGAATTTTTTCAAGTTCAGTATTAATCATTAGAATAAGAGTACCAAATTCTGGAGGGATATTTGGGTCTTCGTAAAGTTCCTCTAATTTGGATTGTGCCATTGCAATTCGCACATCCAATTTCTTGCCCTTGTTTAACAGCCACTGTTCGCAGGCTTCTTTGGCTTGTCTGCGAATATTCCTTGGCACTTTTGGGTCATCAATTTGATTGATAACGGTGGCTACTTGTTGGAGTCGAGTTTCAATATCCATAGTCTACACCACTGGTCGTAGTATAACGTGCGGGGAGGCCGTCTTTAAGTTCATTGCCAGCATCGGCAGGACATGAGC
>JASLVU010000211.1 GCA_030741225.1 Candidatus Poseidoniaceae archaeon
CTGAATTGGACTTCGCTCAAGAACATGCTAAGTCACACCTATCTCAAGTGATGTCGGGTGTGGAATTTACAAAAGGGGGTTTGCTAACCGGATTTTTAATTCGCTCGAGTGTTGTACGGGACTATCCAGGTCTGCAAATAGGTGCGTATGATTCACCGCAATCCATTGGTATTGACAGAGAAATGGCGTATCAAGAGTCAAATCGTGTTGAAACTCTACGTCAAGTTCGTTTATCTGAATCCATCCTCCTTTGCATATTCAATGGTTCACCTACACATTTGAGGATAAAGGAGCCCGGTGAGGGTATACGCCTTGGAGTTGAAGTGTCAGACGGAGTCGACCCAAACTCAGCTTGGTTCTATGAAACTGTTTTCAAAACTGAAGACGGTGAACTCTCCATTCAAAACCAGTCTCCTTCAGGTACCGTTTACGATAAGTTGACAATTCATGCTCGAAAAGGTACAGGCGACGTATCTGTTCTCAACATTCGTGAGGTTTTAGGAACGATTTCTGGCAAAGAATGGAGTACAGACCAAACTCAGACTCTATCAAAGGGAGGATACGTTGCAACTCAACTTATGCAATTCCCTTACCAACAAGATTTCCAATACGACTCAATACATCAAGATCCCTTGAATAATCAGAAACATTCAATGGTACACACCGAGTCAATACTTGATGATTCAAATGCAATTAACTCTCTTGAAAACCAAGTGACATACACTCGAAACCCCGGAGGTGATGAGTGATGAAAAAGACCAATCCCAGTACTCGAAAAGCTCCAGCAAGCAAAGAAAAGGATGTCCCGATTCTGCAAAAACCTCAGCGCACGGCTCCGAGCGCACCACAACCCGGCTTATGGAGAGATGATGTATCTGCTCCAATCCAGAAGACGCAACCCGCTCTTGAATCAAAAACGCCTGTGGCGAAGGATGTCAGTGTTCGAGTGGTTGAGGACCAAAGTCAACTAAGCATGAAGGCAAAAGTCGAGTCAATTCATTCATCCGTTTCTGCAGAAGACCTTCGAAAAACTGTCCCTGCTCGTCGTCATTTGATGGTTCCAATTAACGTTCAAGCACTCGTTGTACCTTCACCACCAAGCGATAAGAAGCAAAATATGAAAAATGACAAATCTTCTCCGTTTGATAAAACACAATCGGAATCCATCTCCACTTCTTATGGGCAACGAGCATCACTTAAATCAGAAATCCAAAATCCTGATTCAGAAGGAAATTCACTATCACTCGGTGAAGAACCAAAATCCGGATGGGGCTTACCAAATCCGTTTGAGTATCAATCTGCTCACCCGAGTGCTTCCGGTCTCGATGTTGGAATTCATCTGTTTTGGACGCTTCCTAAGGCATTGCTCCAAGGCGATATTAAAGAGCAAGACAATGGCGTTCAAAACGAATACAACTCTCCAGAAGGTCTTGTTCCCGATAGATATATTCCTGCCGATAAAGGCTATGAACATCCAATAACATTCGAAGACGCAGTTGAAAATAGAGTTGAGTTTACCACCGAAGAAACACCAGATGGAACACTTCGAGAAACACTCACATTTGGCCAATTGCCCGACCGTTGGATTGTAATCCGGCTAGGTTCAAACCCCGCTCTCAA
This sequence comes from Candidatus Poseidoniaceae archaeon, assembly GCA_030741225.1. Classification (GTDB taxonomy): domain Archaea; phylum Thermoplasmatota; class Poseidoniia; order Poseidoniales; family Poseidoniaceae; genus MGIIa-L1. The sequence goes on from JASLVU010000211.1 coordinate 1,621, forward strand.
AGCATGGATTATTGAATCGTCCACGCTAGAAGTAACCCCTCTTGCAGGGTATTCTCCTAAACCAGTTAATTCAAACATCCCGGAAATGACTGCTATAGGACCGAACGACGGTGATATATACTGGACTGCAACATACGATAATGCCAAAAATCGATTTACATTCCATGATTTGCCAAACAACGGAGAAACTGGGCCCTTTGACTACATTGTTTGTGGATGGTTTTCAGACCCTCAAAACGACCCAGCATTCATGCCCGAAAATGCTTCTGAGGAAGATTGGTTCGCATTTATCCGTGATAACCTCAATTGGAATGTAAGGCGCACTGATGTCGATGATGATTTCAGTTTATCAGTTCCGCTGATGAAGTTCGCAATGGAGGTGGATACATGAGGAAGTTTAGACTAGGTAAATCCAAGGTTAAGCAGACCGCATCTCAATCAAGTGAAAAGAAAACGATCGTGAACGAAAAACTTCACAAGTCAATTCCATCAAAAAATGCTCATGCATCCAATGCGGAAATCGGTTCTCTTGGAAAGCTTCAATCGCGTAAATCTATCGATCTTATTGGTTCAAACTGGCCTCGCCAGGCAGTTTACCATGGTTCGGCAATTGGAGTGCAGTGGGGGCCAAATGCAGCGGTTCAACAGCCATTATCAGAAGTTGATGCCTCAGTAGGAATCAACCAAGAAGAAGCGTTAGCGGCCATGATTTCTACTGAAATTCAAGAAGACAATTTCTTACTTGAGCCGCAGAGAGAAGAGTTTGAAAAATATCTCGTCGGGTTTACTCATGATTTACTCGGTGAACTTGAGACTCCTGACGGACAATACAAATTCAGCCAAGAACTGCACCGAGAGACCTTCCATTCAGTTTCATCGGGGGTGATTTTTGATTATGTCAAACCTGAAACACCTCCAGAACCAAAAACTTCGCAAGGTTCTCACATAGTCGGCAAAAAAGTTGTTGATTCGAATCCAACAGCGATGATAAAGAATAGATATGGTGTGAAGGAAGACGGAAATAGAAACTTTCAGCAACCCGAAGGTTTGGTTCGTGTGCCACAGTTCAAAACCGAAACAACCTCCTTTGAAGAGTCGGAAAAACTACCTGAGG
>JASLVU010000212.1 GCA_030741225.1 Candidatus Poseidoniaceae archaeon
CTGATAAGAGTATATTCTGCATTCCCAATGTTGCTTCCGTGAACAGCCTCGACGGAGAAGATGCAAATGCACGTAGAGCAATATCCGCTGTCGTCGGCCTCGGCCACGCACTCAAATAGAACACCTCAGCGCTTTGAAACCTGTAAATTCCAAGACATTTCCCCAATTCGATCGATAAGGTCTTCTCGACTCAGCACGAAAGATTCAGTTTTGTCTGCTCCAAGTATGCACTCACACGCAGCATTGGCAAGCAATGCTGTATTGTGCACAGACATCTTCTTTGAAATAGCAACGGCAATCGCTACGGCTGCAGCATCAATAAGTCCAATCATTTGTCTCAAATCATCCAAAGTACACGGTGCGTGTACCACCCCTTCATCACGTGAATAGATGGTTACACCTGCTTCACCAGAAAGCACTACCAAGTGGTTCCAATCGTGTGTTTCAATCAATTGCATTGCAGCATCACTTCCGGTAGAAACTCCTAGCCGTCTTCGCATCAATTCAAGTCCTTGTGATTGGAACAAAATCCAATTCACTCCATGCGTTCGGTGCAGTCCTGTAAGTTTAGGATCAGCAATTATGGGTACATTCATTTCTCTGGCCTTGGTAATTATTCTTTCAGCCCCAGTATCGTTAACGACTCCTTGTCCATAATCGGAAAGTATCAATACATCTGCATCAGATATTTCCTCAATAGCATGGTCATACAGCGATTGTGATGCATCAGTGGGAACAGGATCGTCGTCTTCGACATCCCATCTTAGAAGCAACTGCTCTTCCCGTACAAGACTCTCACGCGTTGCTAACATTCTCGTTTTGACAGTTGTTGTACGACCGTCAATAATGGAAATTCCACCTGTTCCAACACCTTCATCTTCAAGCGATTGAAGAATGTTGAGTCCAGCTTTGTCATCACCGACAACTCCAAACAGAAAACTATGCAATCCCATTGAATTAAGCCCCCTCCCAACGTGTGCTGCTGCTCCAACATCCTCTTCACGCATTGTTTCGCGAAGCACAGGTACCGGTGCTCTTGAATTAAGGTTGTTCGCATAACCATGTATATAGCAATCCATCATGATGTCACCAATAAGAACGACTTTTGATTCACCATCTTCTTTTAGCGTATCCTTGAGTTTTTTGAGATCTTGGTAAACTGCTTCTTCTTCGTCTGACATACCCATGTTTATCCCTCTTTTTTCATTTGATTTTATCTCGTAATTCTGCAAGTAGGCTGGCATGTTGAAGTTCGGTTATCCCTAGAGTTTGCCTTAGTGTTTCCAACATAGCATTTTCATCGTTCGTAATTACTCCGTCATTCAATGCAGTAATGAGAGTCGATTTGTAGGTGAGGAATTTTTCTGAAACAATAGGTGATTTTTTAGCTTCGTTGAGCAATTTGTCGTGGGTAAGTCTATCAAAACCGTATGCAATACGTACCGTTTCAAGCAAAGCAATTTCATCATCAACAAGTTCACCATCAACCATTGCCTGTCGTAACATATCAAGATAAATTTCTTCGGGAGGAGGTGCTTTCTGGTCCCTTCTAGCCTCATCAGAGAGTCGACGAACTCGTTCCGGATGCATCCCTAAAAAATCCACTACCTCACTAAGTAAATGCTGTTCATCCATCGTAATTTTCCCGTCCTCCCAAGCGCGTGCAAATAATCGTCGAATGAGATTCTCTCCTGCTTGTGCATCGAGAGATGCAATTCCTTCTGGATTTGAAACAGGTGATACGACTGGTTCCGAGTGATAGTTCATAGCCTCATCAATATACGAAAGCAAATCCAATGTGGATTGGCCACCTTTCCTTAATTCAGAAAGTAACTTCTTCTTGCCATCAACTTGAACATTTTGGCCAAGTATTTTTTCTCGTATATCTTTGGCTAAATTATAGCCACTAGGAGTTAATCCGTACACTTGACGACGTTGTTTAGCGCCAGGTACATGTCGTTTAGATGTCGTCAAGTCCCCGCGTTTTTCAAGTCTCTTTATTGTACGTGGTACATGCTTTCGTTGAACATGTACTGCGGCAGATATACCTGCTTGAGTAAGTGTTGCTGGTGCTTCCCATTCACCTTCAGGCAGGGGGTGGTCAAACAAATGCAACAGCATCCGTTCTTCGGTCGTCAGTGACCCGAGATAACCGTCAACCACTTGCCTCCCCAATACGCCGTAGAAGTGCAGGCTCATAGGGACATCGGTAACCCTAAACTCAAAAGTTGTGATGATGACGGCGAATCATGGCGAGGCAAAATCGAAAGTTCACCCCTCGTCTGCGCACAACCCGACCTCTTGGAGCTCCACTGACTACGAATGCTCCACCCATGCAACCGCACTCCCCCCCAATACTTCACGATCAAAAATGGATTATCGAACCGCCCCTTTCATCACGCTTGTATCAAAAAAGCGGTATTGGGATGATGCAGAGTGATGGCAGTATTCGTTTATGCAATGAGGAGATTTTGTTTTGTCATTGGCACAGACATGTACCCCTCCCCAGTCAAGACTGGTTTGAAAATCAAGTTCGTCATGAACCAGACATCGTTGCTCGAAGTATTATTTTTGATACTGCTCGCAGTGGAGGTGAACTTTTGATTCCTTGTGAGAATATTCCGGATAAATGGGGATTAACTTACAACGAAGCAACTTGGGCACTTCGTTGGAACCGCGAACAAATTTTCTCCAAGGAGCCACCAGT
>JASLVU010000213.1 GCA_030741225.1 Candidatus Poseidoniaceae archaeon
CTTACGAACGTCCATCTTTATTTCGTTGTTTTTTTCGGCATCATCAATCATTTCCAAAAGGAAATTTGAACTCAAAGCATCCTGCTTACGCTGAACCATACGCATCCCATCCAGTAACATTTCTTGCACTTGATGTTATCAATGTTGGCAGCGAATTCACCCCGAATGTGGCGATTTATAGATGGCTAAAGATTCGTGGAGAGGAATTATTCATCTTCACCAACGGCATCCAAGAAGTCCTTGTAATCAACTTCATTTTCAAATTCAAGAGGAATAACCATCAGCTCAAGACAATCTTGACATTGGTACCGTTGGCCTGTCATGAATCCAACATATGGGTACACACGAATCCCATAGCAGGCAATGCATACTCGGAACGACATGGTGATGACTCATTCACCTCGGTGTTAATTGTATGTATTCAATTAGCGACCAATCTTCAGCCCAGTAACCTCTGAGAGTTCTTTTCCGGAAAATCGGTCTGGCATTTTCACCGTTAGTTGACCATTGGTACGAATTTCATGATGTGTTGAAGTTGAAGTAGTCCCATCTGAATCGGTACTCGTCGTAGTGTATCGGCGTAGGTAAGAGGTGTGATCAAGTTGTATTGATTTTTTCACTTTGGCAGGTTTATTGAGCCAACTCGACATGACAACTACCGTATTTTCAACACCAAGATGCATCACATGGGTTTTCCATGTGGCTAGAGCATAGAGCAAGAGACCGAGCAAGAAAGTGGCAGCAATCAGAACAACAACTCCTGTTATCTTTAATGTGGAACTTGTGATAACTTGTCCATCTGAATCAAAAGGCCTCGTATCCAATTCTGAATACTTGTAATAGGAGGATGAGTATTGGTGTCCGTCAAAAACTGGCCATTCATCCTCAAATCCTACTTGGGTCCAGTAAGCGAAAAACACGCGCTCTCCATCAAAGGGAAGAACTGTGCTCGGAGTAGAGTTGAATGTCTCGTTAACAGATTCATAACACCACTGTGGAAATTCCATGCTGCTTACTATCGATTCGAATTCAGACGATGTGAATTCACTCATACTCGACTCTCGAACAACTTTAACGCAAGAATATCCCTCTCCACCCACGTATCTTTGTTGACCACTCGTATTCGAGTATCCCTCGGACTGCCCGAATTCGTCTGTGCAATGCCATATTTCTCCGTCCGTCTCGCAGTAGAACCACCAATCATCGAAGTTTGAACTTCGACTGGAGTAACTGCAATACCATCGCACATCACCGGCAAAGTCATCTCCCTCCCATTCACAATGATTATACTGTATCCATGAATCATCATGAGAATAAAGATACCCAATTACGTCGACGTTGGGGCCTGATTCCCAACGAAACGCATCGTGGTACCCATATCCTTCAGACTCGATGATTGTGACATTGTCTTGAGACAAATATTCGACTGGAATGGTATCGTATCGTGTATCGCAGAAATATCTCTCATCATCATCTGTTTGGTTATCTAAGGCGACCACAGCACCATCACAAGACTGAGGAAATAACCCAAAAGTATCCGATACGGGAAGTGCAAAAGCAATGACAAACAGCACGGCCGGAATCAATAACAACAACACTGGAAAGGATGTCTTCTTGATTTCTCTAGGTTCATGGGGGGTGAAAGTTTCCGGCACTTGTTGTACGTGAATCTTTTCTGTCTGGCTGCCAAGGTGGTCAGTGGTTGCTACCTCGTTTTGATCATCAATGCCTTGGTCCAAGGATTTCGATTCAAGTTCATCTTGTTGGAAATCTGTAGCAGTAAATTCGTCATCCAGTGGCTCAGGTACGACCGTTTTGCTAAGAGTTGACGATTTCTCATCACCAAGCCCATCCCAGAAGTTGCCCTCACCGCTCATGATTCAAGCAACACCTCGTGGTTTAGAAAGATTACACCGATATATTCGAAACACAATCGAACAAATTCTTATTGATGTAAGAGGATAAGACTCAAATCAACAACAGCCAGACTCTCGAACTGGTGTTCGGACAAGCGTCACCTTGTCGACATTCGGAGTGTTTTGTAATTGGGAGATTATCGAACGGAATTGCGTGGCATTACCGATAGAATGCAACACATCAACGCACATGTGGCTCTGCGGGAGACAACTGTGATTGTATGATTTAATGTCAAGAGCGTTTGAATGACGTACTTCCATTATCTTGTGCTCAATACCGTGTTGGTAGTGGATGATGAGATGGCCTTCGATAACTTCTTCATCATCCATTTTACTGAGGTCGCCTCTTTGTTGTAAATCTGCGAAATGTAAAGCAGCATCGCGTAAAAATTTACTTCGGTTTTGATAACCAGATTTTTGGATCAAGCTTTCAAGACTGTCTGCAAACGGTTTATCAACGCTAAAAGAGATGATTTGGCTCATGATTTCTCCATCTCTCCATTATTAATAAGAATTATCAAAATATTATGAAATGTATTTCAATGACTGAAAACCAAAGACCGCTCATTCTTTTTACCCACTGCTTTTACCATTGGTGATTACGATGAGCGACAAAGAGGTTCACGACCAAAATGCTGACAATAATCAAGCGGATTTTATAGTTGAAGAACTGCGAGAACTTTTTGACCAAATTGTTGAACTCAATTATCAATCATTTGCTGATGCAAGTGAATTGGACAATCAATTTCATTCACCGGGGAAAAAAGGAATTAT
>JASLVU010000214.1 GCA_030741225.1 Candidatus Poseidoniaceae archaeon
GCATTCGGACAACTGAGCCTTTTCCATCCATTTGAACTTGGTAGCGACCAAAATCAGCCAACTCAAATTCGCCATTTGAAAGTTGGTCTCCAAGCAACCAACCGTTGGTAAAGACATGCAATTGAGTATCCATACCATCTGCAAAGCGTCTCGAAGTAAATCGATCAATACCCCCCCAGCGCTTTTTCCACGGTTCATCGCTGGGAAATTGCGCAGCAATATCTCTAGCAGTTTGTTGTAAGCCACCACTTACAATGGCCACATAATAGCCTTTATCGAGTAATGATTGAATGAATGCTCTCCAGTTTTGCATCATCGGCATACCCTCCATACATCCACGCAATTCAGAATCCGTAATTGGAGGTTCGGTAGAAGGTCTACTTTCTTTGATCAGCGCAATATCAAGTTTAATCCAATCCCATTCGTCCAATAGCCCTTGATTGTACAACTCAAAAGATTCGTCGTTTGATATTCCTAAATTGTCATAGACAAATTGCCATGTCGAGAGGTGATCGACGAGAACACGATCCATGTCAAGGCAAACCAGTCGTTTTTCTGAGGTGTCAGCCATGAAATTCAATCCTCCTACTCGTTCAAGAATCCTTTGTTGAGATGTTATTCTCGGCTAGGCCAATTGTACTGTGATTGGATTTGTTCAACTTGCTTGCCCATGATGTAGAGAATGAGCGCAACCATAATGCCGAACAATCCAATGAGCGTCATTGCAATCGTAGCCAAAGTGACGCCAATGGAGGTCGAATTGAGTTCTTCCAGTGCGCCCACAACATTGCCTGAAAGCCGGTAACCCAATATGAAAAGTACAGTTCCCGGAATACCAAACAAGAGTAAAGGATGCTTGGTTTCGAGCATCCAGTAAAACAATTGTGCGAAACGGGAGGCCGTTGCTAAGGATTCTCGCTGTGGGATTTTAACCGATTTTGATGCTTGTACAATTCGTACACGTAGGGACTCGTCTAATTCAGATACTAACGAGTGTGTGCCCATTTTGGCAATTGATTTCATTCCATTGCGGCTGAGAACGATATGTTGCAAATGTACCTCTGATAACACAATATCGTCAAGAATACTGTTTTTTATTTCATCCACTTGATGAGAAAGATGAATGTCCCATCCTTCTCGTGCCCTGTTAATTGAAAGAGGCAAATCACGCAGTCGCCATTCATCAGTTATGGAGAGGATAAGTGTTGAATCGAACGATTCTAAATTTGAGTTAATGAGGTAAGATGCAATATTCTGAGAGTTAACCTCATCGTTAAAGTGGAGGACTTCACAATCAACTTCTTGAGCATATTCGACGGTAGAATCGTTTGAACCTAGGTCAAGTAAAACGACATGGTCTGCACCTTCACGTGCCCGAACAATGAGCGATACAATGCGTAACTCAACATCCCGCGCCATGAGGACAATGCGTAACTTTTGGCGAGCCACAATGATGACTGTCGGGGCCGTCATATCAAACCCTCGTTTAATCAATCCAGAAAACAGCAATTATGAATCCATCTTATCGAGGCCACATATTCATGTTGTATGACAAAATGGAAGTGTTATGAAAGGTGACTACTGCATAGGGGTGGTCATTCCTGCTCGAAATGAAGAACTGTTTATTCGAGAGGTCATTGAATCCTTACCCGCCTATGTTGATGCAATTGTAGTGATCAATGATGGCTCGGTTGATGGAACGAAAAGTATTCTCGAACAAATCTCGACGCCTAAATTGCATGTCATTGAACTGGATGGAGAAGGAGTTGGTGCTGCGATCGATACAGGACACCAGTTCCTTTTGGATAATTGGGGTTCTAAGAAATTCATCAGTGTCGTTGTTGCTGGCGATGGGCAAATGAATCCTGAAGACATGGAGGGGCTACTTCATCCAATTCTTGCCAGGCAAGCAGATCATGTCAAGGGTGACAGATTTCTTCATCCGAAAGGAGTGCAAAATATGCCCAAGCACAGGAGAATTGCTAGTCGCGTTCTCTCCGTTTTAACCACCTTGGCTGCAGGTCAATCTATTTCAGACTCACAATGTGGGTATACAGCAACCTCTTGCGAGGTACTTCGACAGTGGAATTGGAATCGGTCTTGGAGAGGTTACGGCTATCCAAACTATTGGCTAATTCAAATGTCAAAGTTAGGATTTCGAATACAGCATATCCCTGTTGAATCAATTTACGGAGATGAAGTATCGGGAATACGAAGATTTCGGTTTTTCATTCAAGTCGGAATTATGATGGTTCGGGAACATCACAGAAGAAACTTTTCTTGGCTTCTCAGTCGGCAAATCACACCCCACACGCTTTTTGCTTCAATCGCCTACCTTATTGGTTGGATTGCTCTAATCCCTGCGATAAGCACTGACTTTGAACGAGAACTGGTCGAAAGAGGAATCGCACCAATTTTCATTACAATTGCAGCATGGGCAGTGGCGCATGTTTTTGACCGAGGAGCAACACGTACCGTACAGGAGTTGAGGTTGAATGCGAAGGCTCGACAGAAGACGTAAGCTAAGGAAGGCGCATGTCCGTCACATCTTGGTGGCAACGAAACCGGATGCTCGGGGGATTTTAGAGCAAATTCAGAAT
>JASLVU010000215.1 GCA_030741225.1 Candidatus Poseidoniaceae archaeon
TACATTGTAAATTATCAACCCTTTTGAATTATACGAATCATTCGCCTAAAATTCGCTAATTTCGTCTTTCTCGGGCATCTTCTTTGATTCGTTCCAAAGCATCGTTTGGAGCAAGAACACTTTGAAGTGCCTGCAATGCTTTCTTTGATTTCTTGTCAACTTTCTTCGGCATGTGCAATTTTAGAAGTACGACAACATCTCCTCTTCCACTTCCCCGAGCCCTAGGAAGTCCACGTTTCTTAATTTCAATGGTGTCACCAGAGTTTGAATATGCTGGGACCTTAATACTCAAATCCTTACCATCGATGTGTTCGAGTGTAACGGTTGTCCCCAACAACAAATCCGAATAGCCAAGTGGAAGAGACATGATGAGATCTGCATTCGAACGTTCAAACCAGGAATGTTGCTCTACTTCAATTTCGATAAACAAATCACCGTCTTCACCTTCACCCTGTGGAGCAGGTTCACCTCGCCCGCGCATTCGTAATCGGGTGCCAGACTCTGCTCCAGCAGGTACATTGAATCTCAATTTTGATGACTGTACTTGTTTTCCGTTTCCCTTGCAAGAGGGGCATTTTTGCGAGATTGTTTTTCCCGAACCATTGCATGAAGGGCATTCACGAACTACATCTTGAACAAACGGGCCAACTTGTTGTCGCATTCTCACCCGGCCTTGACCACTGCAATCACTGCACTGAGTGATTTTTCCATCCTTTGCCCCAGTCCCATCGCAATCTGAGCAGGATACGGGAAGTTCAACTTCAACTTCTTCCGTACTGCCCTCATAAATCTGTTTTAAATCGACGCTGTGGTACATACGGATGTCAGAGCCTCTACGACGAGAACGTCTCCCTCCGCCGCCGCCACCAAAAATATTTGAGAAAAAATCGCCACCGAGAATGTCCTCGAGATTGATGTTGAAACCACCGCTACCAAAGCCACTGAATGGTGAACCACCAGGTGAATTATGGCCAAAACGGTCGTACTGGGCACGCTTCTGTTCATCAGAGAGTACGGCATAGGCTTCTTGAATTTCCTTGAACATTTCTTCGGCGTTGTCCTCTTGACTGCGGTCGGGATGATATTTTCGAGCCAAACTACGGAAAGCGTTCTTCAGTTCAGAAGCTGAGGCAGATTTCTCTACGCCAAGAACTTCGTAATAGTCGCGTTTCTCCGACATGATGTCCACCGAACAAGCCTAGGGGCTACAAGCACCCCTTTCAATATCACGCTTAATCTAGTCTGTCAGACATCAAGACCGCAGTTAAGGCAGAACGGTTCGCCGAGCGGGACTACAATATTGCAATACTTGCACAACCGTTGCGAGGAGGGGAGAACTTGGACTGCTGGCTTTGGATGACTCTCTTTCGAGGAAGGCAACATTGCCATAGATTCTAAACTCTCAACGCTTTGCTGGTCATTGTTTTGTTTATCCCATGCGTAGACAGATTCGGTCTCTGACAGGATTGAATTTTGTTCCGATAATAACTTTCCCGAGTCCGAAACATACGAATCGATACCACCTCCATCACTTACCGATGTAACCCGTAATTCTGCTTGGCTGTCTTGGGAACCGCTCCGAATTGGGGCTACTGGTCGCTGAGCAGTAACTGGCGATGCCGCGGCTGCTGCGCGCAATCTAGCCTGCCTTTTCTCTTCTCGACGCTCGCTCAAATCCCCCTTGCCAAAGAGGCCACTCACAAAGTCGAGGAACGAGTCCATTGGCGATACTTTACGTTTCGCTCCAATTGTCGAAGTGACGAGTTCATCGTCAAGAACCTCTGCGCCAGTGACTCTCCTGTTTGCCTTGCGTATACGCTCTGATTCCAGTAAAAGGTCAACTTCAACTTTTTCATCTTCGTGCAACTCGATCTCAGGCGATTCTTTGTCGATACTCGATACACTTTGTTGAAGAATCAAATGTCCTTCAGGACCAATCTCACTGTCTAAAGATACATTGGTCTGCCAAACCCCTGCCTCTTCAGCTTCATACACTTTCTTCATCGACTTCATGGCTTTAGAGCGATGGTATTCATAATCTCGAACGGTTCGAGTTTTCCGGTACAGTACAAAACCAAGTAACAAAGAAATCCCGTACCAGACGAACATAAAAATTGGTTCAAGTTCAAAGATTTCCCGAAGAGGGGTCACAGTGAAATGAGTTACACTCATCAAAAGCAGAGGCAACACAGCGAGACCACGAGAGGTTGCTGAACGTTCCTTTGCCATAGTACTCATACTTCGCTCATGTACACTATTCAAGTAAGTTGGGATGTCTTGACCAAACAAATTCAACGATCAGTTGGGGCTCTGCCTTTACGAAAAAGTCCGTCAAGTAAGCCGATTGAAAAGCTTGTGTGAAGCATGAGCAAGCATAATGGGACTCCGAGAATGGCTGTTATTCGTTTTGTTTTGAATGAAGAACGCAATCATTTATTATGCAACTAAACATTTTAAAGATGTCTTTATGTTATATTGAAAATTAGTCAACCTCAATATTTTTGAGGTTTATGCTGTGTTTGTTGTTTCTTACAGCGGCTTACAGTGCACTGTTGCCGTATGATATCTTAATAGCCTCATATTTATTCAGATATTTT
>JASLVU010000216.1 GCA_030741225.1 Candidatus Poseidoniaceae archaeon
CCCTCCTTTGGCACTGGCCCATTGGTCCTGTCTTCCGCCAGTGTTTCCTAAGAGTGATTCAAATTGGAAAGCAAGTTCAGCAATCTGTTCTTCAGTTTTCTCATCTTGCAATATGGTAGAGAGTAAAGCTACGTTCAGTGCGCCAGAAGTGCCGAGACCAGAACCTACCGGCACATCGGAACTGTATTTGACTGAGATTTTCCGTTCATCATCGACATGCATTTCAGCGCGAATAAATCGATTGATAGCGATATTAATGACACCACCAACATTGATGTTGCAATATTCGGGAACATCGGTCCACCCTCCAACCAAATCGATTCGAACTGGAACTTGAACGGAAATTGATTTGCCCATAAAGACCCGATAATTTCCACCCACATGAAGAGTCGCATTCAAGTCAAATGGTTGATACGCACAACTGCCTCGCAAGGCATTGGGTGTCGTTATGGTCACAGAATACAGTCAGGTGGACGAAGTTTACTGGCAAAAAAAGTGGAATGAGGCGCAAATTTTTGAATGCGAAATACGCCAAGACAGGCCCAAATTCTATTGCTTGGAAATGTATCCTTACCCCTCCGGGAAAATGCATATGGGGCATGTTCGAAACTACTCAATCGGAGATGCAGTTGCTCGTTACAAACGAATGATGGGATTTGATGTTCTCTACCCAATCGGTTTTGATTCGTTTGGAATGCCTGCAGAGAATGCAGCAATTGATGAAGGCGGCCATCCGCATGATATTACTGAACGGAACATGGCATCCATTACTCAACAAATTAAGAGAATGGGATTTTCTTATGATTGGAAAAGACAACTGAAAAGTCATGATCCGAAATATTACAAATGGAATCAATATTTTTTCACCAAATTCTTTGAGAAGGGACTTGCTTACCAAGAGCATGCCCCAGTGAATTGGTGTTCACAATGTGAAACTGTGCTGGCTAACGAACAGGTCAAAGCTGGGCGTTGTTGGCGCTGCAACGGACCAGTTGAGCAAAAAGCGATGAATCAATGGTTCCTCAACATTAACGAATATGCGCAAGAATTGGTCGATGGTCTCGAAACCATTTCTTTTCCCGAGAATGTCAAATCTTTGCAAAAAGATTGGCTTGGACGTTCTGAAGGGGCTGAAATCACCTTTGCAGTAAAGGAAATGGATGCAAACATCAAAGTTTTCACAACACGACCGGATACCTTGTTTGGCGTCACTTTTGTGACTCTTGCTCCTGAACATCCAATGGCAGAACAGTTGGTCCGCGGCACTGAATATGAAACTGCATGGAAGGAACTCTATGATGAGGTCTCTGTACTCACTGAGTTTGATCGTATTCGAAACATGAAGAAAAAGAAAGGCGTGCCATCTGGTCGATTTGCTATTCATCCGTTGACAGGTGAAGAAATTCCAATTTGGTTCGGAAATTTTGTCATTGCATCCTACGGAACAGGTGCAGTTATGGCTGTGCCCGGCCACGATGAGCGTGATTTTGATTTCGCTCAAAAGTTTGGAATTCCGATCAAGCGAGTTTTGGTCATGAATGAAGATGACGCTCCAGAGAAACCATTGGAGAAAGCTGAAACCGACTTTGGTTGGATGGTTAACTGCCCTCAAGAATTCGCTGGACTTTACGGCAGCGAGGCTGTGAAATCAGTTACGAAAGCCTTGGAGTCAAAGGGTGTTGGAAAACAAACAATAAATTGGAAAATTCGCCCGTGGTTGATTTCTCGTCAACGGTATTGGGGGACTCCAATTCCGATGATTCATTGCGGCTCCTGCGGTGTCGTGGCGGTCCCGGAAGAGGATTTGCCGGTTGTCCTGCCTACGGATATTGAATTTGGTCAAGGCAATCCGCTTGAATCCTCAGAAGAATTTCTCAGTGTTGACTGTCCTAAATGTGGCGCTCCTGCACGTCGAGAAACCGATACAATGGATACTTTCGTAGATTCTTCGTGGTATTTCTTGCGATATATCGATGCATTGAACGAAGAGAAATGCTTCGAACCTGAATTGGTTAACCATTTCATGAATGTGGATTTCTATTGTGGCGGAATTGAACATGCTCAAATGCATTTGATCTATGCTAGATTCTACACGAAAGCTCTTCGCGATTTAGGGTTGCATTCTATTGATGAGCCGTTTGATGAGTTGTTGTGCCAAGGAATGGTTAATTCTCCGGCACCTTGGTGTGAATCATGTCAATTGACGCTTTCAGTTTCTCATGCAGGATCGCCTTGCCCACATTGCGGCGATCCACTTTCCGTACGTTCAGCAAAAATGAGCAAATCTCTAGGAAACACTGTTAGTCCCGAAAAAATGATTTCTAGATTTGGAGCTGACACAGTCAGATTATTCATCCTATTTGGAGCCAATCCAGAAGCAGGAATGGATTGGTCTGATAGCTCAGTAGAGGCTAATCACAAACAACTCAAATCCATTTTTGAATCGATAAAATCTTGACATAACCAAATATTAAAGTGGTTTCTTGTGTATTTACTAAATAAATAACAATAGTGGAAACGGAATGAAAATGTTAATATCTCACCAG
>JASLVU010000217.1 GCA_030741225.1 Candidatus Poseidoniaceae archaeon
ATCCGCTTGAGCAATGTACAGCTTCCTCCATTTCTTGGCCTGTCAGTTCTGCGTCAATACGAACAAGACGCCTTGAAGACATACGATGAACTACGGCATTTGGCAGAAGTGCCGCTATTTCTGCTCGAGCCAAAGCCGGATGCCAACCACGCAGACTTGCAATATGGCTGGGCATGTAGGGCGCTTACCCCCCGACTTCTTGACCGATTCGGATGCCAATATACACATACTGTCAACCTGTAATCGGACCATGGGCTGCAATCTGCGAGACCTCGCAACAAGTGAAAACATTGACCTTGCAAGCCTTTCGGGCAAACGGGTTGGGATTGATGCCTTTCTTACTGCCTTTCAATTTTTGACCACCATGCGCGACCGTTCACCTCAAGGTGACGGCGGTCCACTCAAAGCAGAAAACGGCAAGGTCGTCTCTCATTTGATGGGATTCCTCAATCGAACGGCCACGTTGTTGAATCTCGGTATTCGTCCGGTCTACATCTTCGATGGAACATCTCCAGAATTGAAAGCTGGCGAATTAGCAGCACGACGGGCACGACGAGATGAGGCAGAACGAATCCATCAAGAGGCTCTGGCAGCAGGTGATTTTGCACTCGCTCAAAAAATGGCACCTCGAATAGTGCACTACTCTCAAGAAATGGTTGACGAAACCAAGAAACTTCTGGATTTACTTGGTGTACCTTGGGTTGTTGCCAAAGCAGAAGGCGAGGGGCAAGCGGCTGTAATGGCTGCAAAAGGACAACTCGATGTTGTTGCAACCCAAGACTGGGATGCTCTGCTATACGGAACACCTTATTTGGTTCGCAACTTAATGAGCGACGGAACAAAACAACATGGACGAACCGTTCGGGCTCAAGCAATCAAATTAGATGAAATGCTCAACAGTCATGGCCTTTCGCGTTCTCAACTGATTGATTTAGCCATTATGATTGGTACAGATTTCCATCCAGGAATCCGCGGAATTGGTCCAAAAACAGGAATCAAGCTGATTAAAGAACACGGGTCAATCGAAGCAATATGTCAAGTAAAGGGCAAAGAGATGCCCGAACATCTTGATGAAATTCGAGAAATTTTTCACCACCACCCTGCTGTCGAGGTTGCGGATGAAGATTTAGAACCGGGGCAAATTGATGTCAAAGGACTCATCCAATTCTTACAAGTCGACAGGCAATTCAGTCAGCGTCGCATGGACAACGCTTTTGACAAACTTCGCGAAGTGGGCCTTATTCGAGAAGGTGGTCAAACTTCCTTGTTTTCCTTTTGAGGATTCATAAAGCGCAAAGGACTTGCTAAAACATCGACACCTTTGTGCGATGTAACCGCCCCTCTAGCAATACTTTGAGGATCCGCTAGCGCTTCCAACACTGTGTTGACTGGGGCGCAAGGAATTCCAACGAGCATTTGCTCCAACTCACTTCGTGTTCGAAGGGAAACCGCCGCAGATACACACTCCTCAACTTCGAGCCGGTGCAAGACTCGCCCTTCGTTTGACGCCCATTCTTTTGGATTGTTCAAAGAAAGTAAATCAGCGAGATTGTTCCACTGACGGTCAGAACCTACACCAATTACAAACCATCCATCGCTTGCCTCAAAGGCCCTGTAAGGCACCAAATTTGGATGAGATGAGCCCATAGGAATTGGATTAACACCACTGGCAATGGCGTTGTGTGCTTGGTTGACCAGTGCAGCAATAGCACAATCCCAGAGCGAGATGTCAATGCTCATTGCCTCGCCGGTTTTTTCTTTATGCAGAAGTGCGGCCAAGATTGCATTGCCTGCATTCAATCCAGTAATGACATCAATCCATGCAACACCGACCTTCACTGGGGAAGAATCGGCCTCACCCGTTATGCCCATGATTCCGCTTCGAGCCTGCAAAGCCACATCATAACCAGGCTCGTCTTTCCGAGGCCCGGTTGCCCCATAGGCTGAAATCGAGCAAACAATGACATTTTTTGGCATTGGGCCGAGGAGTTTCTTGAGGGTTCCAGGACGGAAATTTTCAACGACGACATCAGCAGTATCAATGAGTGAACGTACTTCTTCAGCATCGTTTTTGAGATTGAAATTGACAATTTCCTTTCCTCTATTGCATGACAGGAAATATGCTGCAACTTTTTTCCCGTCAAACCCTGAAGTAAACGGTGGCCCCCATCGACGCGTGTCGTCGCCCCATGGGGCTTCGACCTTGACCACTTCTGCGCCCAAATCAGCAAGCATTTGTGTGGCATAAGGGCCTGCTAAAATTCGTGATAAATCGACAATCTTGACTCCGTTGAGAATTCCGCCCATATTACCCCGAAGTGTCCGAAAGGGTTGAACCTCACCCCCGTGAGCGTTGGTTATGGAGCGGTTCAACTATAGTGACGACCGTTTCTGGAAAAGGTTGCTACTGCTTGGCATCATCCTCAATATCGTTGTGTGCTTTACGAGTGAATTAGGCCTTGATACACAAGTCAAGATGGCTGTTGATGAAAATGGAGCTTTGCCATGGGGGGATTTACGTCCTGA
>JASLVU010000218.1 GCA_030741225.1 Candidatus Poseidoniaceae archaeon
CGCTGTAACCCACGCTCGACTTATTGACCAAGAAATACGTCAGATTCAATCACTCGATGATGCCGGATTGGAGAAAGTATCCAACATTATCCAAGACCGATATCGAGTACTTGCTGACACGTCTGAGCTTCCTGGTCTCCATCCTATGACTCCATTCGGCGCAATTGACGATGCTATGGAAGCAAATATTCTCGAGATTCTCAATCAGGTCAAAGACCTAGGACGACTACCAGTAGTTACCTTCTCTGCTGGAGGGATTGCAACGCCTGCTGATGCATCTCACATGATGCGACTCGGAATGGACGGTATCTTTGTTGGTTCTGGAATTTTCAAATCCTCAGACCCCAAAACCATGGCAGATGCAATCGTTATGGCAACTGCACACTATGATAATGCTGAAAAGGTAACCGAAGCAATGGCTATGACTCTTGGAGACCCAATGAAAGGTGACGAATTGGAAACACTTGAAGTCAGAATGGATCAGCGAGGCTGGTAATCAGTCAAGTGGATTTGAAATTCCTTCTTCACCAAGTGCCCATTTGAGGGTTTTTACGACTCCATCGAGAGCCTTGTGATTGCGTGCGGCTTCTTTCATGCCGTCTCTATCATCGTTCTTTTTGCATTCTTCAAACCAAACCTTCCAGTCGCTACGCTTCACTTCTGCTCGTGCAAGCATATCTTCAATTTCTTCCCAAGTGCGGTCATAACTTCGCTTAGGAGCAGACTTGTTCGACATTGTACCATTGCCGAACCTCATGGTATTTGAGTCAAACGCCAACATGATTATTCCGATTCCGGAATACGACAATCTTGGAATTGACTGCCGGATTCGACAACAACTCCGTCGCCAACAACGACATTTTTCAACACACTTCCGGAGCCAACTTGGACATGTTCACCCAATACAGAGTTCTGAATTGAGCATTCTTGCTCTACAACCGAATTCGACATAACCAGAACATCTGTTAATTGACTGTTTGATTCCACTCGAGACGAAGAAGAAAGTACACTCCCTGTAAGTGTGCCGTGATTTTCAGCAGATTCTGCAACAAAGGAATCCTCTGAAAAATCACCGTTAGGAATTGGGAATGGAAGAACCTCTCTTTGTCGCATAAGAGTATGTTGTGCGCGAATCAATTCAAATGGATGTCCGACATCAAACCAAACCCCATCAATTGTTTTCGCATACATTGGCCATCCTTTTTCAAGTACCATTGGAAACAATTGCTTGCTAAAATCAAATTTTACTCCCTCCGGAACCATAGCCAATACTTCTGGTTCTAGGATATACAAACCAGCGTTGATGACATTGCTGAATGCTTCTTCAATGGTGGGCTTTTCCTTGAAGCGTCGAATAAAACCCTCTCGCAACTCACCATTCAATTCTCCATTATGCAACTCAGAAAGTCCAACGATTCCAAATTCTGTTGGGTCCTCAACCTCCCAAAGAGCCATGGTAACTTTCGCCCCACTGGCGCGATGGGCCTCAAGAAGCAATCCGATATCGAATGAAGCAACGGAATCGCCAGAACCGACGACAAAGGTTTCAGTGAGATGCTCTGACAGCAGACGAACGCTCCCCGCAGTCCCCATGGGAGAATCTTCTTGATTGACCCAAGCATTTACAGTTGATGAATTCCAAGATGCAACATGAGTTTTGAGTTGCTCGCCGCGATAGCCGGTCGTGACCACAATATTGTCAATGGATGCATCAATCATAGCGTCTTTAACAAAGTCAATCACCGGACGTCCTAAAAGTTCGACCATTGGTTTTGGGCGGGTTAGAGTCAAAGGTCGTAGCCGACTGCCTTGGCCTCCAGCCATTATCACACCATACATGGCTAGACCTCATCGACGTCTGTTTGCATTCATATCGATTTTACGCATCGACTTTTTCTTTCCGGATTTGGCTTTTCTGCGAGGTGAACCTTCCGAATCACCTTGACCAATACCACCAAATGTAATTCCACCGGAATTCAGTAGTTTTGATACCAACTCATCAGCAACTTCTTCGGATTCTGCTCCGGTTTTCATTTCAGCCACTACTGAAGCATTATGGTCGGTCATCCAAGACTTACGCTCGTCACGAGCCATGTTCAACTTGTCTCGTACCTTGTTCACGTCAACCATAAGTTCAGTGATTTTGTTGTGCATATCATCCGATTTCTTCCTCAATTCCAAGAATTCATTGTGGAACCGGTCACCTTCCGCTTTCAAGAAGTCTCGATGCGCAAATGCTTCATCAACTTCCTTGGAAATTGCGTCTGCTCGGCCAACCGCTTCAAGCATATCTTTGTGGGCAGCATCGGCTTCAGAATGAAGGGTTTTGATTGCGGTGTCAAGGTCTGAAAGATCAACATTTATAATTTCGAATTGGGTAACTTCAGGGGCTAACTCACCAATTCGGATTTTCATTTCCTTAATTTTCTTAATCATTTCCTTCTCTTTTTTCTGCCCTACTGAGGATGTTTCAAAAATTTTCTCAAGATGTTGAACCTCTTGTTTGAGTTTCGCATATTCCGCA
>JASLVU010000219.1 GCA_030741225.1 Candidatus Poseidoniaceae archaeon
AACATCGTCACCGTGACCATCGAGAAGTCCAATCTTTACTCCTGCATCAATCCATGCATGCGCATAATTTATTGCTCCAAAAGCCCGCACATGATCTCCGATTGACAGGAAATGAGCCGCATCAGAGGCATAATCATCTGCCATTCTCATCATAGTACTGAGTCTTTGTGCATCCAAACTTCCCTCCGAACACAGTGAAGTGGCCTTTTGGCGTGCTCGGTTGGTGATATCGAGATATTTTTCAACCCGCTCACGAGTGACTCTCTCAAGATCTTCAGTCACTCTCCACCCTCCTTTTGGCGTTGAAGTAGGCGCCGAACATCGTCTGTCCGACCCAATGCACCGTAGAGTTCTACAGCAAGTGAGAGTCGACCTTCATCTTCAGCTGTTTGTGCGCGAACAAACATAGCACGGCGTTCATCCCAGTTCTTAGCTAATGCAGCTTCTGCTGCAGCCTGATATCGTCCTTGACGCTCTGACTGCGCAAGGTGCGGTGCAGACCAGCGCCGAATCAAACCCTCACGAGTGGCGGTAGCCATCGTATCTGGAGTTAAGACAATCAAAAGATCTCCGAGATTCATTGATTCACCAAGTAAGGTTGGACTTCCGTGATTGTTCTGAGCAGAAAGGTGATGCAGATGACCCTCGATACCGAGAACCCACCAACCATCAGCACTTCGAACTCCTTCCATAGGTTCGAGTGAATCATACTCTATTTTTTCCAATGAATCCCATCCAAATGGATGAGGAACTCCTTCCCAAATGCCACCGTCACTCGACTGCATCAACAAACGGCCGCTCATGAGGGGCGTTACCCAACTCCAAACACGCTCTTCGAGGATACGCTTCTGGTCCTGTTGTGCTAATCGAGCACACCACAATTTCCCATCAGAATCTTGCCACATCATGTGTTCTCGGTCGAGCCAACCCAACAAACGTCGTACTTTGCCACTATCAAGCCTACGAATGCCTGTTCCTTCGTGAGTAAACAGGTGTAGACCTCCTCGACGCCCTGAAAGAATCCAACCGCCACCAGGGCGTGCCAGAAGCTCAGAAAAACCTCCGGGAGTTGAACGACCTTCATGAAGCATTGAGCCATCTGCAGTTGAGAGTACATAGAAGCCATGTGCTGCAAGAATACCCAATACTCCGTTATTTGCTTGAGCATAATGCGCCTTAAACGGTAATTCTATCTTCCAACGAACTACGCCATCGGATTCAATCATGTACAAATCCAATCCACTGCTGACGACCATACCCCCTTCAACTGGAGCAAGGGCTGCAATACGATGTGGGGCCTGCCAAGACCATGTTATCGTCCAACTCATCATGCCTCACCTCCAATCACATTCCACGCAATCAATTGGGCACGGGCGGCTTGAGTCAATTCATAATATCGATTGCGTCCAATCGGGCGAACGCTTAAGATTCCACCTTTGAGTAAACGGTTGCTAATTTGTGACAATCGCGAGCGTTTAATGTTCAATTGAGTACAGAGTTCGCTGTCCGATGGAGAAAACCTTCGATCATTTGCAACTGAAATGATTTCTATTTCATGAGGCGTTAGTAACGAGAGAAGTGCTGCATTGAGGGGGTAATCCTGCTTTATCCCAGTCGGGGTTCGTTGCAAACCCCCAAGGGCATCAACAATTTTCCGACGGTGCTGTGTTTGGTTTGCTCCGTTTGGCTCCAACAGAGCCATTTCTAATGCCTTCATCAACGGTACCATTTGGGCGAGTTCACTCAGCAGTTCTGGTGCAGCGGATACTGTTGTTCGGTCCTCTTCGAACTCTTCAATAAACTCAGGTTCAACCAAAGAAGTATCGTCAATTTCCGCATCGATCTCAAACATTCCAACCTCATCGTGCATCAAAAAGGCGGATTCTTCCTCCGAAATGGGTTCATCTACTGGCTCGGGTGTTCGTAGCGAGGGGTCCTCCCACAATTCTACTCCATCAACGACCTCAACAAACTTCCCGGGTGTTTCGTCGTGATGTGAACGGCCGACAAATTCCCTGTTTCGGCTGAACAGACCCTTGAGGTGCCTTGGTGCGTTGAGTTCGGGAGGTCCAAGGTCGATGATTTCGGGCTTGGCACTCATTGGAGCTGCTGAATATCCATCCCCCAAATTTTCTAAAGGTTCAAGTTGAACAAGTTCACCTTGGTTTTCTTGGTCTTCAGAGAGTTGTTCAAGATTAAGGTCGAAATTGTTCGCAAAATCTTCCATATTCTCAAAAATCTTGCTATCAAGTTGTTGTTCTGAAGCCTCAACTGGACTTTGTATCTCAGGTTCACTCTTCGGGGGCACAACCGCATCAGAAAATATAGTTTCAAGTGAAGAATGAATTGTTGGGTCAACCGGTTCAGGCGAATACAACGGTTCTGTAACCAAAGCATTGGATTTGTATTGGGGCTCGACGTAAGTGTACTGGGACATTTTCGATGAATCGATGGCATTTCGCATGACTCGGATAACTTCTGCTGGAAGACCTTGAGTTTTTTCCAATA
>JASLVU010000021.1 GCA_030741225.1 Candidatus Poseidoniaceae archaeon
AAGACTGACAAGAGAGCCGTTTGCATTTGTTTCGATTTCAAGTTGCTCTTTTTGTTGAGTTACAATGGACAAATTTTCTGCCTCCAAGGGCATTGCAATTGCGAATTTATGCTTCGGCAAATGCTTTTTCCATTGAGCAAAAGGAACTGATAGCCAATCAACGTCAATTATTGTGCACTTCCAACCAGTTTTTCCGTGAAATGTTCCGGGCAATCGAATGATTCTTCGTGTATCTGCCGTAATTTTTGAATCAACTTGGAACCCTTCCTCAAGTACCTTGTCAAGTAAATCTTTACGAGCATTTCGAACGCTTTCTTCACGTTTTCTGGGATCTGGAATCTGAAATTTTTCACGTTGCATGTCTCGGTAGAAGAGGTGAAATCCTTTGCTACCTGAAAAAGTAATGTGCATGAATTCATACTCTGTAAATTGGGACATCCATTGATGCAATTGGAACGCAGAATCTCGAGCAAGTTCCATATTTTTCTCACTGAATGGAGGAATGTCAATATCAAAAACGACCAGGTGGTCAAGGAGTATTGGATAGGGTGCGTCTTGGTCTCGTAAACGAGGTAAATCAACTGGATTCAGCCATGATGATGTTGAAACATACACATCAGTCGGGGTCGTATTTCCAAAAGCCTTCTTTAAAATTGAACCGTCTCTCACTCTTCTCGGTGAAGTAATCCATCTGTTGGTCAGCGTTCTCCATCGAAATTGATGCTGGGTTGGTTTTCGCATCCAATTCAAATCGATGTCGTAGTCGTTGGAATAGACGCCGTTCAACACCTCGGTGTCAAACATTGTCGCATCAGCCATATACCCGTGAGATGATTTGGGTTAATGGCTTCATCGCAAGCCGGCTTCTTTCAAGGATTGGAGAAGTACCTTGCCAAGTTCAGACGGGTCCATTGCGCAAGCGATTCCAGCTGCTCGAAATGCTTCAAATTTCTCCTCAGCAGTTCCTTTTCCACCAGATATAATGGCTCCTGCATGCCCCATTCTTTTGCCAGGGGGTGCTGTAGCACCTGCAACGAAACCAACTATCGGTTTCGTGACATTGTCCTTTGCCCAAGCGGCAGCTTCTTGCTCAGCATTGCCTCCAATTTCGCCAATCATGATGATTGCCTCGGTTTGGGGGTCGGTTTCAAACGCTGCTAAGCAGTCAATAAAACCGGTTCCGTTGACAGGGTCACCGCCAATACCGATGCATGTCGATTGCCCCTCATCGATGCTCATTGTTTGAGCAACTGCTTCGTAAGTCAACGTTCCAGATTTACTGACAATGCCAATTCGACCCTTGGCATGAATGTGGCCCGGCATAATTCCAATCTTTGCTCCACCCGAATCACCAGGGGTGATAATTCCTGGGCAATTTGGTCCGATGAGGCGAACTCCCGGTCTGTTCTCAACATAGGACACAGCTTTGACCATATCCAAGGTTGGAATTCCTTCAGTGATGCAGACCACAACTCCTTCGCCTTTTATCGAGTCAAATGCATCAGCAGCTTCCATGATTGCTTCTGCAGCAAAAGGCGGTGGGACATAAATGACCGTTGCATCTGCATCGGTTGCTTCGATTGCTTCGCTCATGCTGTGCCAAACAGGATACTGTTGTCCTTGGAGTTCAACCGTTTGGCCACCCTTTCCTGGAGTACAACCACCGACGATATTGGTCCCGTATTCAACCATTTTATCGGCATGGAACATACCTTGTTTCCCAGTAATTCCTTGAACCAAAACTTTAGCGTCTTCTTCTATCCAAATTGACATTATTCTTCACCTCCAATGAGAGCTACAATCTTTTGGGCTCCTTCGGCAAGATCGTCTGCAGGATGGATATTCAAAGTCGATGCAGCGAGAATCTTCTTTCCTTCATCGACGTTGGTACCTGCTAATCGGACGACCAAGGGGACATCGAGCGACAGTGCTTCAGTGGCTGCAATAACGCCACGTGCAATGATGTCACATCGCATAATTCCACCAAAAATGTTCACGAGAATACCTTTGACATTCGGGTCTTCAAGAATAATCGAAAATGCAGTCTTAACTTGTTCTTCATCCGCACCTCCTCCGACATCGAGGAAATTTGCAGGTTCGCCACCGTAGAGTTTGATGACGTCCATCGTTGCCATTGCTAATCCTGCACCGTTGACTAAGCATCCAATATTTCCATCGAGTTTCACATACGAAAGTCCGGTTTCCTTGGCACGAATTTCAACATCTTCTTCTTCGGAAAGGTCTCGCAAATCGTCCCAATTTTTGTGACGGAATTCTGCGTTCTCATCGAATGAGATTTTTGAGTCCAAGGCAATCATTTCATCAGCGCCGGTCTTGACCAGTGGATTGATTTCAACCATTGCACAATCCTCACGGATGAACATCGAGTACATGTTGGATAACATCTTTCCAAACGATTTCAAAGCGGCACCAGAAAGACCCAAAGCCATTCCTAAGTCACGCTTTTGAAATCCAAGTAATCCAGCATTCGGGTCAACAACAACTTTGTGAATCAGTTCCGGAGTGTTGTGTGCAACATCTTCAATATCCATGCCACCTTCTGTCGAAGCCATAATCAGGACAGATTTGTTGTCCCTATCGACAAGCAAAGCAAGATAATATTCATGGGCAATGTCGCAACCTGATTCGATGTAGAGGTTATTGACAATTTTTCCTTCATCACCGGTCTGAATCGTCACAAGTACATTTCCAAGAATATTGGTGGCGTAAGTCTCAACTTCTTCTTTTGAAAAGGCGATTTTTACGCCTCCATCCATCACATGTTCACGAGTATCTGGACGATAGAGTGTCCCTTTTCCTCTTCCACCGGCATGAATTTGTGATTTAACAGCAACAACTTTGCTTCCCAAATTATCGTATGCGGCTAGAGCCTGGTCAACACTGGTGCAGTGCACTCCATCAAGAACCGCAACATTGTTTTCTCGAAGAAGAGTTTTTCCTTGGTATTCGTGTATATTCATAGTGCTCTCCAACACCTCCAAAGAAAGGCCGTCTTTGAATACTTTGATGCAGCATCGAGACCGATGTTTGCAATTTGGGTGGGGTATGAAGAGATGTTTTGATAGGTGAAAGATGGAACGCCATCACAATGCAGGTCGTAGTTTTAGCCGGAGGCGTTGGTTCACGATTGCGTCCATGGACAAATTCAGTCCCGAAACCGCTTCTTCCGATGTTGGATATGTCTTTGCTCGAACGAGTCGTAGAAGGTGTGCCATCTCATCTTGTTGACGAGGTCGTTGTGGCTGGCGGTTACAAAGTGGATATGATCAAAGAATATTTCCAAAATGCGGATGTAGAATTTGATGTTCGCATTGTTCCTGAAGACCAACCTCTTGGAACCGGTGGAGCATTGGGGAATTGTCGCGATGTCGTGAGTGGAAGATTTGCTTGTTTCAATGGAGATATTGTCTCTTCTCTACAAATTGAACCTCTGCTTGAACTTCATCAAAGAAACGGTGGTGTTGGAACTTTGGCTTTGTGGGAAGTCGAGGATCCCACTCGTTTTGGAATTGTTGGTTTAGATGAGGATTCAAGAATTACTCAGTTTAAAGAAAAACCCGCTCCAGAAGAGGTCTTTTCAAATTTGATTAATGCGGGTTCGTATATTTTTGAGGATGATATCTTTGAAAACATGCCTAATGGAAAACATTCTATAGAAAGAGATGTGTTTCCCCAACTTGCATCGAGAAAAGAATTGAACGGTCAAGAATTCAAGGGGTATTTTATTGATGCAGGAACCCCAAGTGCTTGGTCTGATGCAGTGAACAGATGCATCACAGAAAATCGATTTCGTACCGGTTTGGTTAAGGACAGTACATGGTACGGTTCAACTCAAAATCAAACTTCAAAAAAGATTACTGAATCAATGATTGAACCCGGTGTCTCTGTCACAAATAGTCTGATTCATCGCTCTACATTGCTCTCTGGTACTTCAGTCGGAAACGAATCAACCATTGATTCCTGTTTAATTGGGCGTAACGTGAGAATCGGTTCAAACGTAACACTACGCGATGTCGTGGTCGACCATGGTTCTGAAGTTCCGGACGGCACGGCACTCTCAAACGGCAAATGGCCGCAATGAACGGCGCTCGTCACAAAGTGTAGCATCTTTGAGTGGGCTTTTTCAAGTTAGAACTACGAAGACCTCAAGTGGAGTATGTCTCTACCCGAGTTATGGACAAACCTCTGATAGTTGTAAATTTCAAGACGTATGCTTCAGCAAGCGGTAGTGCAGCAGAATCCCTTGCCGTTGCAATGGAGGCACATTCTCAAGGTCCAGCTCGAATGGTTGCGGTCGTTTCAGCGTTTGATTTAGAAGCAGTTCGTAGGGCTGCTCCCTCTCTCGAGGTTTGGACCCAACATCTTGACCCAGTTGGTCTTGGAGGTTTTACCGGTTGGCTCGAGCCGAGCACCGCCATACATCGAGGGGCACAAGGAACAATTATCAATCATGCTGAGCACAAAGTTTCGATGGAACATGTTGCCTCTTTGAAAGAACAATTGAGTGCCGAATTCCCAATATGTGGTTGTGCAGCAGATCTTGCAGAAGCACGTAGCCTTGCTGAAATCGGTCCAACATTTATTGCCGTTGAACCCCCTGAATTAATCGGTGGAGATATATCGGTTACAACTGCAGATCCTGCTATAGTCAGTGACACTGTTTCGGTTGTGAAAGCGGTAAATCCTCGTGTAAGAGTACTCTGCGGTGCCGGTGTCAAAAACGGTGCAGATGTAGCGAAGGCTGTTGAACTTGGAGCAGAAGGTGTTCTTCTGGCAAGTGGTGTTACCAAAGCTACCGATGTCGAGGCCGTTTTGTCCGACCTTGTCTCAAGCCTCCAATAGGCGCTTTTTTGTTGATAATTCAAGCAGCGCCTGTTCTTTCTTTGCTTTTGCTAAATCCTTACCTCCAGGACAAAATGTTCGAAAGGCACAAGATTGGCATGTTCTGTAATGCTGAGCAAGCGGCAAAAGTGCTGGATTTCTGTTTCCAGCGGTTCGAATTAATTTCATTGCATTCATGTCGTTTGAAAGTAATATGCTGCAATTTGAAACCGATTTTTCGGAGGGCTGGTATGTTTTTTGGTGCCAATAACCTTGATGCCAAGCGATGGTGTGGAGCTTGAATGAAATTGGTTTTTGAGGAAATCCATTATGCTGAATAGCCCAAATTGCCATTGCGTTTGCTTCTTCTTCATGACAAACAGTGTGCGCTGAACTTTGCATATCAAATCGAAAGAGATGCCACTTGTTCTGTATTCGCACAACTAAATCCGGCGCAATAAAGAGTTGATTCCCTTGAATGTCAACCGACTCTAACCTGTCAAAAAGATACCATTGAGAGTGAGTATTTTTGCAAAGTTGTCGCAAAATTCGAGTTCTCCATAATCTTGAATATCTGTTTTGAGCAAACTTGAGTAAGGATTCAAGTCTTACATTTGAAACATCATACATTGACTTGTTGGTTCTTCTTTTGAGATTGGAGTAGAGTTGATGTTTGGTAAGAAGTTGTGACCATTCTTTTCCTTGGTGAAGGTCCTCAAGTTGATCCATCAGCGTCTCTTTCATTGCTCGAAGCATAAGATTCCAGGGTCTTTGTGAAGTGAGGGACCTGTGGTTTGATGATTGTTTGTTGGTCTTTCCATATTGCATGTACCATGCTCGTGGGCATTGCAAGAGCAGATTTTTTTGGGTTCTGCTCCATTCTGTATTTGTATTCATAGAGCATCGATTGTGCTCAAGGGTTGTCAAACAATTGGTCTCAAATTATTCCAATGTTCATCATAGAGAGAAGTGCATTAATTGCCGCCCATAGTGCGACAGGAAGAATACACCACCCTGAGAATCGAGCATAGTCTTCTGAGCCGAGTTCACCCAAGAAAAGCGTAACTGAGCCACCGATTGAGCCGATGAGCCGAAGCAGGAGGACGACTGCTCCACCAAACAGCAGTATCAGTACGAGTCCAATAGTTCCGAACAGGATGCCAATAAATCCGCTCAAAAAGGATGCAGCAACGCCTTGTGGGAACAGTGAAGGGAAGGCGAACCAACCGAACCATCCGAGCCAAACTCCGATCATCACATCTCGTTGCATCTCTTCATGAGCTCTCCAAGTTTGGAATTTTTCGGGGAACAAGTTGTGAATTACCTTTCCGATAAAGTCAGCCTCATAGGGGCTTCCTCTGCGAGCAGTAACAACACACATTTCAAGCATCCACAACATCATCGCAAAGTCAATCCAAAACAATGAATTTGTAGGTACTGGAGCCAAAGTGGCAATGAGAATTGGCAAATTTACAAGAGCGATACCTGCTCCACCTGCTGCAACAATCGCTCCCCAATGAATTCCTAATGGCAGAGGTTCTTCCATAGGTTCGAGTTTTTCACGCTGAAGAGCGAGGAAAAGCAAGAATATTCCCGGTCCGAAGAGGAGTGAAAAGTAGGAGCCTAAACTCGTACTGCCTCCACTTCGAATGCTCTCAACCGCATCAATAATCTCTTCTGAAGGGGCAGAAGGGGCATTTGAATAGACCACTCTCATGGTTTTGTCGAGAACAAGAATGGAGTCTGCCGTACCATTTGGAGTGCTCATGGTGAACGTTTCATTAAGGTCAACATAACTTCCCCATGTCATGTTGTAATTGTTTTTCAAGGTGGATACATCAGTGGTTGTAGCGTCCATTCCAGATACAAGATGTACAACAGAAACATCATTTCCAATCAAGTCGACAGTCTTGTTGAGTTCACTCGCTTGTTCAGCAACATTTTGTGTCCCCGGTAGAGCGACAGCGATGATGAGTGCGTCTTTGCCGTCAAACAACTCTGAAATCAATTGAGGTTGCATGTTTGCGTCGAACACCTCCGTGTCGAGGATACGGGCATTATCATCAATCAATTCATTCGAGCCAAGATTTGGTTGCCCAATTGCAGTTGGAATAAACACCAACATCATCACAAAAATTGCTATGAGGACAGGCGGCGGCGGAAGATCTTCTTTTCTGGCAGCAACGAACATAAAACCAAACAAAGAAGATACGGTGGTAAGGGACAAAACCAGAGTCGAACTTAGATATCCATCGTCTGATTTTTCAACTTCAAACCGTATGATTCCAAAGGCGTGACAATCGCTGTTCAGGTCTCCAGATACGGTTTGAACACAAAATTCAAGATTTGCATCACCAGGTGTAAGAGATACAAGACCAGACCACGCCCACACAGTACGGTTGTCTAGTACGGGACGGTCGATTCGCAGTCTGCTGGTTGAAGTTTCCATAATCAAATCTTCATCTTTGACAAACTTCTCATCATAGGCCAAAGGACCCCAAAGTTCCCATTTTGTCGATTTCACATCATCAATGCCCCAAGGGAACAACGGTTCAAATTCGATGTGCGCTCTACGCTCAGCGTCAACAACAACGCGAGCCTTTGGCTCGTACAGTTGCCCCTCCATCACGATGCCACCGCTGTTTTGCTCGAATGCACCCCACTGAACTTGAATTGTACTTCCAGCACAGTTGTTTTGGGCTGAAACCGAAAGCGTAAACACATCTCCTGCCTTCATCGAGAGGACTACCTCGGTTCGAGCACCTGAGAAGTTCATCGCTGAATTCGAAGTATCTGTGTTCACCACTTGCGTCACGACCGCGTCATAGACCGGTACTCCGCCAGCATCCACAGAGTAAATCATGGTGAAACTCTTGTCCACCCCCCATTGGCGTTCACAAAACTGTGGGCCTCCAATGCCGTCAATGTATGCTGACATGAACACCGTCATGTTGATTGTGGCATTGACAGGATTTTGCAACGGTTCGCTGCTTATCGAGAATATTGGGACAATACCTGCGCCGTAACTTACAGGCTGACTTCCGACTGCGTTGTCGGTTCTTTGGCGCTGAAGAACGGCTTCTTCGGCATTGAGACCTTCGACAAACAGACGTTCATGAGGTTCAATTGCCCATTCGACAAATCCAGGTTCATAGACTGGGTCTTCAGCCGCTTCGACCATGCCAGTTGCCATTACTCCGACCAGCAGAGTAAGCAAGAGCAAGGCGAGATTTCGCTGTCGCATTGACACCACCACATGGTTTGGGTTCATGAAGGCAATGGCGTCTTGGCACTAAATTTGTTCTAGACAAATATCCCAGAAGAAAGAATAGACCACATCATCAACATGCCAAAAGTGATTGAAATTCCGTTGACTCCGCCTTTGGTGAGGTAACCACGGTTCTCAAACACTGCGCCCAGAACGCTGTCCATTTGGCATCCAAGCCATCCTATAATTGCGACAAGTGCAGTTTTTCCAAGGCCTATTTCTAGACCGTCGCCTCCGTTATTTGCAATCATCCAAGCCATAAATGCCAGAACCGCAATCATCGCAGAGCCTACAAAGGCAGCTTTTTGTCCGGAGGGCGAAAACCCACCGTTTAGACCTGGTTCACAAGGTTTCATGGTTGTAATCATCCTTACATTATCATCAAGACAACCAATTTCACTGGCAAATGTGTCCGATGCTGCAACGGCCACTGCTGCACAAAACATCCACATTCCGTTGTACCAATCACCGCTTATCCACGCAAAGATAGCGACAAGACCCGGCAGGCCTCCGTTCGCAATTACGTTTCCATAGCTTCGATGTCCGTCATCTGACTCGGACATTCCGCGAGCCTTCTTTTCTTCGAATCTCCATTTTGTGGCTTTGTGGGATGACAAAAGAAAACCAAGTAAAATGAGAAGCCAGGTCCAATGTCCTAAGCCTCCAACGACAAATCCAAGTGCAGCTGCAGCAAGGATTCCGGGTTTATCGAGCATTTTCGCTTTCCCTGATACGAGCATGAGCCCTAAGAGCAGGACAGAAGTGACAACAAGATTGCCTTGATTTAGGCCTCCAGTGAGCACATCCATAGATATCCCTCAAACATAGCCGGTTTCTTCTCATTGAAAGGTGCTTTCCTTGATTTTATCATGCTGATGCGATTCGGTGAGCGTTATTGGAGAAAGAGCATTCGGTAGGATATAACGTGTAAATTGCCATAATCCGAATATGAGTATGAAACTCCAAATAAGAACCAAGAGTAAAGCGCCCAGTGTATTTTGTTCGGCTACAAGCAGACTTAGTGCCCATGAAGTTCCGTTCCAAAAAGCATGCAGTGTCATTGCTAGAAGCAAGGCTTGCCATGGTTTTACAGGTAATTGCAAAGCCTTCTCTTTTGGAACGCATAACCAGTAAGGAACCGTTCCATCTTTACTGTAAATTTCTTGGGATTGTTGAACCACTCGGCCATTTGGATCAACAAGAATCCAATGGCTTGATTGGTCGTCCGAAATATCTCGCTTTTCACCGTACCCTGGTAAAGTCAATGGTTGCTTTTTCTCGGTCAAGTATGTGCCAATTGCATATCCCGAAATTGCTGTCCAAACACCGTGACCAGGAATAGATCCTACTGCCCGCAACAAACTTGTGAAAGCGAACACAACTGCAGTTTCTTCACCTAGCATGAGGGTGGAAAGAATGTACCCTAAATTTTCCAACAAAGCGAAACCTAATCCAACGGTAAAACCGATTTGAAAACCTCGACGCGGACTGTCAATGAACCGTGCCAAAGCAAGGACTGCTGCCGCTTTACAGATTTCTTCACCAATTGGTGCTGAAAGAATGAGGATGAGCCCGTAGCCCAGACTTGAGGGATTGGCTGTATTCATTCCAAGTGCGTTGATAATAATCGGTGAAACAAATGAATTCAAAACAATTGCAGGTAATGTGGAGACCATGCCTGCAATGAGCATCCATTCAGCAAGC
This sequence comes from Candidatus Poseidoniaceae archaeon, assembly GCA_030741225.1. Taxonomy (GTDB): domain Archaea; phylum Thermoplasmatota; class Poseidoniia; order Poseidoniales; family Poseidoniaceae; genus MGIIa-L1. The sequence continues at coordinate 9,815 of JASLVU010000021.1, forward strand.
CTTCGTGTAGTTGGAAGGCCGAAATAGGAATGTGAAGTTGACCACCAGGCAAAAACCGGAGTTGAGAAACCGACAATGAGTGCGGGAATCGCAATGCATGCAAACAAAACTCCGGTATACAAATTGAGACCCATAATTAACAGAGGCAACATGCAGAAGGTGCTAAAGAAAACACCACTCAAGAACAACCACCAAAGTTGCTTTCCAGTTGGCATTTGGAGGGGTGAATTGTCTCGAAACAGGTGGTGCTCAACAACGACTCTTTCGTTTGTTTGGATGACAGTTCGGGGTTCGATTAAGTTCACAGTATTGCCAAATATAGAATCTTTTGCTCGTATGACATGAATCAAACGAGGCCGACGAAAGAAGGCAAATCCTGCTACACAAGGCAACAGACAAATGGAGCCAACAACTGTCAATAGCGGGTCAGATGGCCCTAATGTTCCGTTGAAGTCTCCATCGAGTAATCCTGCAAAAATGAGAGTTGATGAAACTTGAACCACCAAGAAAAGTAAGAATACAAATCCAAGCATGGAACGGACGACATTCCATTTTGAAGCCGGATGTGCCAAAACCAACTCCGCTGGAGGCGGAGTCAATGGAGTGGCTGACAGTCCCTGCATGGCGTTAACTGCGTGGGGTTGGATATCACATTTCCGAAGAGGTCCCGCTCAGTTCGCCCATCACTCGTCACTGAATAATCAGCAGTCGGCTAAAGCTATCATCATTGCAGGGATTGTGCCTCAACACACTTACTCATCAACCCACCGGAGGATGAAGAAGAAAAACAGGCCTTCATATCCTCTACCATGAAATCCATTCCATGGGCGTAATAGGCTACCTGTTTGCTCCAAGACGTGATCATCAAGGTTGGTCAACGCCGAGTGAGGCTGCTCGAATCTATTTTTTGTTGGTAATTCTCTCATCCGGACTTTGGGCATGGCCTGTTACTGAAGGCAATATTTTACTTTGGTTTGGATTGTCAACTTTGGTGTCTACGCCACTTCTCACCCTTGGATGGTGGATTATTTCTCTCATTAGTCAGCGATACGAACCTCGAGTACTGGTTGATTCTCTCAATCGAATCGATCGAAGCAAACGCAAGTCGATTCACTCGTTTAGGAAGCCATAGCCCCATGAATGCGGTGGTGCGAAGGTTTCCTTGATTGAACGAGGAGATACCCAACGCAGAAGATTGAGCGGCGAGCCGGCTTTGTCGTTTGTTCCGCTTCCACGAGCACCTCCGAACGGTTGTTGTCCTACAACTGCTCCAGTAGGTTTGTCGTTGATGTAGAAATTTCCAGCCGAGTATCTCAGTGCATTCATTGCCGTGAGAATATCTTCACGCTTGGTTGCGAAAATTGAACCGGTAAGTGCATATTCTGAGGTTTCATCACAGGTCTTCAGTATTTCTTCAAATCCATCATCTTCGTAGACATGAATCGAAAGAACGGGGCCAAAGATTTCTTCTGACATTGATTCATAATGCGGGTCGGAACAGACAATAGTTGTCGGTTCCACAAAGTAGCCTTTTGACCCGTCATAACCTCCTCCTGTGACAATCTCACAGTCTGGATTGGCCTTTGCTCGGTCGATATATCCAGAAATGTTGTCAAACGATTTCTTATCGATTACAGCAGACATGAAGTTGGTAAAGTCTCTCGGATCTCCCATGGTGATTTTACCCACCTCTGCAATATATTCGTCTTTGATGTTGTTCCAAACGGATTTAGGGATGTAGGCGCGACTTGCTGCACTGCACTTTTGTCCTTGATACTCAAAGGAACCACGTAAGAGAGCAACAATCAAAGCGGCTTCATCACAAACTGGATGAGCGACAATGAAATCCTTTCCACCAGTCTCTCCGACGATACGTGGATAGGAGCGATAATTTTCAAGATTGTTCGCCACATCTATCCACATTTTACGGAACACTGAGGTTGAACCGGTAAAGTGAATTCCTGCTAACATTGGATGTGCGAGAACGGTATCACCTACCATACTTGCCTTACCGGGGATGAAATTAATGACACCTGCTGGAAGTCCAGCATCCATCATCAGTCGCATAAGTAAGTAGTTGGATACATACGAGTTCCGGCTTGGTTTCCAAACGCCAGTGTTCCCCATGATGGCCATGCTTGAAGGTAGATTTGCAGCGATACTTGAGAAATTAAACGGCGTTACAGAAAAGACAAATCCTTCCAATGGACGAACTTCACTGGAGTTCCACATGCTTGAAGGAGAGACAGGCGGTTGCATGTCTTCGTAAATTTCTCGAGCATAAACGGAGTTAAATCTCCAAAAATCAATGAGTTCACACGCAGAATCAATCTCTGCTTGATGGCATGTTTTGGATTGATTCAGCATGGTGCTGGCGTTAATTTGTGCACGGTATTCACCTGCCAAGAGTTCACTCGCTTTGAGGAAAATTGCTGCTCGAGCTTCCCAAGGCATTGTCGACCACATCTCATGCGCATCAAGCGATGCTTGAATTGCTTCTTCGACATTCGCCTTGGTTGCCATGTGAACTCTTGCGATGACGTGGCTGTGGTCGTGAGGCATAACTTGTTCAACCACGTCGCCGGTAAACACTTCTTGTCCGTTAATGATACACGGAATCTCCAAAATTTCATTTTCTTGACGGGCAAGTTCCGCTTTGAGAGCGGCTCGCTCAGGACTGCCCGGTAGGTAGCCGAGTACAGGTTCGTTGACTGGGGTCGGTGGGCGTGGGACATTGTTCACCATATTGCGCTGCTATCGCAGACGCCACTTCAACATCACGCTGTATACAGATGAGCGTGTTTGGCACGAACTTTGTTGATTTTAGGGCCCACAACAGCCATGCAGTAACCTTGTCCAGGGTTACGGGCGTAGTAATCGTGATGGTACTCTTCTGCGATGGTAAAATGCGTCGGCTCTTCGATGGTCGTAACGATCGGTGAATCGTAGTATGTCTGCATTCTTTCGATGACAATTTTGGCAGTGAGTGCTTGCTGCTCGGTGGTTGGCATGATGCAACTTCGATATTGTGTGCCTACATCGTTGCCCTGACGATTCAATTGTGTCGGGTCGTGGACTGTAAAAAAGACTTCAAGCAACGTCTCAAAAGAAACCAGTTCTGGGTCAAATTTTACTTCGACAATCTCAGCGTGACCGGTCGTTCCAGAACAAACTGGTTCGTAACGAGGGTTTGGGTCATGACCTCCTGCATAGGCAGGTAACGCCGACTCAACGCCATATATCCCCTTGAAGGCTCCTTCCGTACACCAAAAACATCCGCCGCCGAGCAATGCTTGTTCCATATGTCCGCCTTTGTGTGAAAGGTTTTCAACATTCGTTTTTTCTAGGGGTTTTCAAAGGTCAAACTACATTATTGGGGATTTGTGCAGTGATTCGACACCTTTGCAACATCGTACTCCGTGCTAATTTCAAATTCACCATCTGAAATTTTGTCTGCCAAATCAGTGGCGGTGATGACTTCAACATCATCGGGGATATTTTCTAGAAACTTCGAAAACTGTTTGACTTTCTTGTCGTTCGAATACTCAAAATATTCACCATCCTTGTGCTCTACTAGTTCCAAGAATGACCAACTGTGGAAAATCATTACAGCCACGGTATCGCCATTTGAAGCATCAAAAAAGGAATCAAAATGCCGATTGAGGAACCAAGAAGACCAAAGCGTGTCGTCAAGTCGGTCCAATCCACTCAATGTCCAAGGTACAGGAATGTAGGTGACGGGAACTTCAACAATTCCATTGGACCACTTGAACATTGGTTGAGTTCCTTCGTTGAAGTAGTCCTTGCGAAGTTGAGGTTCGTAATTGAAACTCGTGGTAATGTTGTGTTTCGCCATTGCATTAAGAATCGCTTCATTGTAAGCATATGAGCCTCCACGCGACGCTACGGGTAGTGGAATGTTCTCTTCCTCCAAAACAGAAATCATCTGCTCGAAGACGAAATCCGCAGTCTCCTCATCCCAGCAATCGATTTTGTGCAAGGGGTCCGCCTCATGGTGATGCCAATGTGGGTCGCTTTGCCAGTCATTCCACGTTTCATCCGGAATCAAATAGGCATGTTGGTGCAATTGTATATCGTGTCCTCGTGCATGAATTGTTCGAAGTACTTCTCGAATTTCTCCGGGGTAAAGTGTATCTTCGAGAACATCAACAAAGAAGGTGAGTTGTACACCAGCTTGGTCTGCCTCATCCATCATCTCGAGAATTCCAGCGCGTCCGTCAGAGAAATTTCCATAAATCAGTCGTTGAACATGGTCGTTCGATTGTCTCGGACTTTGAGCTTCGGTATCGATGGTAATGATGAGGTATTTTTGTCCTTCATACGGAGGGTTTCGAACATTCAGTGAGGAAGTGATTGAAACTGCAACCATTAACAAGGTCATTGTCAATGCTGCCAACCGTTCCATGTTGTTGTGACTAAGACTCTGTTAGATGAAGGCATGGGTGTTTCACTTTGTGGACAAGAGAATCCTGCAATGGGGTATTTTAATAGTCGACTTCGTTAGGAGGAGTTGCAGTTCGCTGCGTCTTTGGTGAAACAATGTCCAACGATTTTTTCAAACAGTACAATGAGGCATTTGCCGCCTCAAAACCACTGTTTGAGCACAAGGACATGACGGATGAAGAAGTACACACATCGACTCAGTTGTTGTTCAGCCGCCTCCTGCTTCTCAAATTTCTCGAAAAATTGAATTGGTTCTCAATGAACAATTCATCAGAAGACTATCTCCATTCATTGTATCTATCGAACTCTACAAATCAGGAATCAATATACAACACCACGTTCCGCCCACTTTTCTTTGAAGCATTGTCGAACTCTCGTCCTTTTGAATCGACCCTTTATGGCTCAGGACAAGGTTTGGGTGGTGGATTGTTCAAGAAGACTTCACTCGATGAACGACTGCTTGATGTTCCAGATGAAGTTCTTGAATCACTTATTGGAGATGACGGAATTCTATCCCATTTTGATTTCAGCGTTGATGAGTCTATGCAGCATTCCGAAGGTACAGTTACTCCCGAAATGTTGGGCACATTGTTTGAAGAATTGGTCACAGGCCGTCATGAACAAGGAGCATACTATACTCCAGCATATGTTGTTTCTTACATGTCGAAAGAAGCGATAAAGCGTTATTTGTTTGAGAATGGAATTGCTTTATCTGAGGAGTTGATTCAAACAATTGATGCTTCGTCTCCCTATTCGGGTGACGCAGAACCAATCGTCGAGTTGCTGAAAAACGTCAAAACCATCGACCCTGCATGCGGTTCAGGAGCATATTTGGTTGGTTTTGTCAATGAATTGATGCGCATCTACCGCACATTGATTCCAAATGCAGAACCTGAAGAGATTTTCGACTTCAAGAAGCATTGTGTGTCCAAATGTGTTTTTGGTGTTGATTTAGAAGAATACGCGGTACAAATTGCTCAGTTACGAGTTTGGCTCTCCCTTATTTCTGAGGCGGTTAATCCGATGCCTTTGCCGCATATCGACCTCAATATTGTCGTCGGAGATTCGATTTCAGGCCCGAATCCTGGTAAGCATTATCTTTGGCCTGCGGATCAAGAAAACGCTCTTCGAATCGGTGAATTGCGACAACAGTGTATGTTTTTGTGGGGTTTTGAAGAATCCAATATACGCAAGGAAATGTACGATTTACAAAGTGAACTCGAGAAGAAAATCAGTTCACAGTCTCCAGGTTCATCAATCAAGTATGAGATTCAATTTGCTGAGGTATTCGCAGGGGAAAACGGTGGGTTTGATATTGTGCTAGCTAATCCACCTTATGTACGCCAAGAGCATATCGATGAAGACATCAAAAAATGGATTAAGAAACAGGAAATCTATGGTTCAGTGATTACTGGAAAATCGGACCTCTACGCATATTTCTTCGCTCGAACGAAGTATTTGCTCAAGCGCGGTGGAGTAAGTTGCTTTATTTGTTCAAACACGTGGATGGATGTGGAGTTTGGTTTCTTACTGCAGAAAGAATTCCTTGACAACTATCATGATATTCATATCATTGATTCACGAGTCGAACGACAATTTGCTACTGCAGAGATTAACACGGTGATTTCCTTTATGACCAAAGGCTCTGTTGAGGATGAAACGGTTCGCTTTACCATGCTTGAAGGGCAGTTCATCGATTCGATTTCGGCTGAAGTAGAGCCGATAAATTGGCCTCCAAGTGAACATTCCAACAGTTCTCAAACCGCATCATTACGCACAGAACAACTCATTCCAAAGCAAACATTGCATCAGCGCGGTACTCCGAGACACGATTATGAAGGCTCAAAATGGAGCCTAATACT
>JASLVU010000220.1 GCA_030741225.1 Candidatus Poseidoniaceae archaeon
CCCAACAAATCAGATTTTCGAATACAGCGTTATAAGGCCTTATGCCTCGCTTTTTTGATGATTGCATTGGCCCAAACATCGTACATTGGTGCTTTTCAGGGGTGGTCGTATCTTGAACAATCCGATGTGAATTCAATTGGTCCGGGTTGTTCATTTATCACACGTACCAGCGGTACGCCCATCTATGTTGATTCAAACAACGGCTCAGATTCGTGGTCTGGCACCTGGTCATGTCCAAAAGCAACCCTTTCCGATGCTTTGAACGATTCTGTTGCGAACGATGAGATCGTGTTGTACAGCGGTCTTTACCATGAAAACGTGACTGTAGACAACAAGGACAACCTCGTGATTCGTGCTGCTGATGGCGCACGCGTTGTCTTTGATGGAACACAGAGCATCAGTGACGACTTTGATGTTGCATGGGGTACAGCAGACAGTAATGGAATTCAAGAAGTGACTTTGCCTGTAAATGGATGGCAGTTGTTCTTGGCTTACGACGAGCAAGTCCCTGCACGATGGCCGAATGCGCAATTTTCTGATGAAACAGTCTTCAACCGTTCGTATTGGGCGGAGGGAACCTTGACCGGTTCAAACAATGCCTATACCAAAGGCTGGCTTACAGATGCAGGTCCAGAATCTGGTGTTCACACTGGATTGAACGAGACCATTAACGCAACTGGACTTAATCCAGTGGGAGCGATTGCGGTCATGAACCTCGGTTCGTTCCGCAGCAACAGCCGTGAGATTACGGCTTGGAATTCTGCAAATGGAACATTTGCTTACGACGGAAACGGCGTAGGTTGGAAAACCAAACATCATGCGTACTTCCTTGAAGGTAAGCGTGAACTCATCGATGTCGATGGTGAATGGTGGTTTGATAATTCGAATAACCGCCTTCACTACAAAACTCCAAGTGGACAAGATGCGAATGATTTGGACCTTCGTGTAAAGGTACAACCCTTTGCCATTAGCGTCGAAAACTCTGATGGCGTGACCATCCAAGGAGTTGATTTCTTCGGCACCACGGTGAATTTCAACAACTGTGACGGCTGTTCATTTACCAATTCTACACTTGAATACCCAAGTACCTCAAAGCGGGGGTTGGGCATTACTGGGGAATCTGAAGACGACCGCTGGATGACCCGCTTCTATCGCAGTACAAACAGTTTCATCGACAACATCTCCATCACCAACACCGACGGCGGCGCTCTTGAATTCCAAGGCTCAGCCGGACAATCGCACAACAACACGGTGAACAATTCCTATTTCCACGCCATCGATTGGTCCGCAGCTGACCAGAAAGGACTGATGGTCACGATTTACGAAGGGGGCCGAGACATGTACTTCACAAACAACACCGTTCACTTGACCGGCGCTTCATCGGTTCTCTCTATTGGTGATGCTCCAAAGGTATTCTACGACGAAGTGTGGGATGTTGGTCATCTGCAAACCGATGGTGCTGTTGTTCAAGTTATGCAAGCTGAAGCACCAGGTGCTGAAATCGCCTACAACTGGATTCATGATGTCATCAAGTACGGTGCTCGATTTGATGCGCCGATAGGACAAGCAGGAGAGGGTCGCAACGGCACCATGCATCATAACGTCATGTGGAACACCGCAGGTGGTCTAATGGTCAAAGGCGATTACCATGATGTTCACAACAACACTGTGTTCAATTCGAACGGCAAAAACGACATTATTTTCTTGACCGATGGCGGGGTCAACAACAAGAACTCCACTCTTCACCGCAACGCAGTCGATGCAGTGGCAGACCATCGTTCGCATGATGTTTTTGTCAATCCTCTGCCTGATGGAGTTGATTGGATGAATTGGAACGGGTACGTGGACGGTGGTAAGGGTTCAATCTTGGCTGGTAATTCCCACACGTGCGCAGTTTATTCCAACGATTCATTGTACTGCTGGGGAAGAAATCATCAAGGGCAGTTAGGCATTGGAATGGCATCGAACGCTGTTCAACTTACACCTCATTACGTGGATTTTGGAACCGGGAGGACCGTTGCTAAGATTGAATCCAGCTTAGTTGGAGGGGGTTGGCACAGTGGGACTTCTTCGCATAATTGTGCTCTTTTGGATGATGGTTCCCTCACCTGTTGGGGGCACAACGCGTTCGGACAACTGGGCGTCGGAAATGCAACAACTGCAGATGAGAGTTGGCGATATTCTCCAAATACGGTTAACTTGGGAACAACTCGTAATGTCGTTGATTTCGCATTAGGCGACGCTCATACATGTGCTATTTTGGACAACGGCTCTCTTCTGTGCTGGGGTCAAAATGATGAAGGTCAACTTGGTATAGGAACGCATTCCTCCACCAATATTTTGATCCCTACTTATGTTGACCTCGGAGTAGGAAGAACAGCCGTTGCGGTTTCAGCATCAGCCCACAACACTTGTGCAATCTTGGATAACGGCTCTGTTTCTTGTTGGGGGAAAAATGACTTAGGACAACTCGGAATTGGAAATACCGTTCTCAAGAATTCTCCA
>JASLVU010000221.1 GCA_030741225.1 Candidatus Poseidoniaceae archaeon
CTTGAGTTTGAAGTCCCAGTGCATTCATGTAGTAATCAGCTTGTTCCTCTTGAGGGTCCTGTGTTGGCTGTACGCTTTCTTGTATTTGTGGTTGGGATACGGGAAGTGGTTCTACAGGTTGAGCAGGCGTCGTTTCTTGTTGTGAAGTTGCTGGTGTTGAAATTCCACTCAATGAATCAGCCTTACGGTGACATTTCTCTGCTGTCGCTAGGTCTCCAGCAGATTCCAATGAACGTGCAAGGCCTCTCCATATTTTTGGATTTGTCCCATCTTTCTTAATCATCGACTTCCATATGGTGACTGCTTGAACATCGTTTTTTGCTGCAGTGTAGGCGCGAGCATGAAATTCAGTTTCACCTTCACCGAGCATGTCGAGTGCCTCTTGTGCCAAATGCGGCCCTTCAGGTAATGTCGGTGGTATACCCTGGACGGAATCAAGGACATTTGCTTCACCTTCTGCTAATTCAATGAGAATACGGATGTATTCATCTTTCGCAGCATTATTCGGTTCAATTCGGAGAACTGTACGTGTTGATTCTATGTAGTTCTCCAAATCTCCGTTTTTGTAGCAAATTTGACTGCATTTCAGTGCAGCCTTCAAGTAATCAGTCTGCACATTCATTGCTTTCATGTAGCACTCGACAGCTTGGGCATCATTTCCTTGACGTTGATGAATTGATCCCAAATTGAACCAACCTGAGCCTTGGCTTGGGTCAATCGATTGAGCATGTTCAAGCGCAGAAATTGCATGGGAATCAAGTTCGAGTCGAGCCATGGCACCCCCCGCTATTCTCCATGCGCCTGCATGTTCTGCAGCAATTGTTTTGAGGTGTGGGCTCAAAAGTTCCAAGGCATCCTTTGGTTCACCGTTTCGTATCATCGATGTTGCTTGTTCAACGAGAACATCGATATCAATCACTTCATTCTGTTGAATTTCTACAACCGGTACTTCAACTATCGGTGTTGGTGTTGCAACGGAAATTTCTGAAACTGATTCCTCGGCAACTACCCGCTCAGTATTCTCGATAACTTGTTGAATTTCCTGCGTTGCAGCAACCATTTCTGCAGCGGATTTCAACTCCTCGTATTCGAGATGTTGGTTTGAGTCTTCGTCATGATGGATTGCCTCTGCAAGAATCGCTTCTTTGTCATCTACTCCCACCTCTTTCATTACTTCTTGAACTTCGGAATCCTCGTAGGATTGGGTCGGTGTCTGTACAGGCATCGATTCCATAGGCATTTTGATTCCACTTTCTGCACATCTGTTCTTTACGTCAATGAGCATTGGATGTCCTGGAAAGAATTCAAGCGCTTTAACTGCCATTTCGTATGCAGCAGCATCGTCACCTATTCTCTCGAGGAGTGTAGCAATATTTGCAGTAGCGGGAGCATTGTTAGGATTGATGTCAAGGCAAATTTGGAATGCTTGACGTGCTCCACGAGCATCTTGTTCTGCTTCGAGCAAAACACCTCGATTAAACCAAGCCATATCGCAAGATGGGTCAAGAGCAATTGCTTTGTTGAATGCACTCAACGCACCCTTAGAATCGTTTTTCCGTGAACATTCTTCACCAAGTTGCAAAAGATATTCAACTGATTCTTGGTCTTCAGACATAGACTTGACACTTTGTTTTGGCCTTTGTTTCCATCTCTGTGCTGCACTTTGCAGTTCATCCTCACGCAAATAATTGTTACCGTCTTCATCAGCCGTGTGGGCGAATGCTAGGAATCCTTCACGATCTGTAATTCCATGCTGTGAAATAACTCGTTCAAGAACATTTTCAGAATATCCCATTTGTTTGACATCTACATTCCCAATCATGTCACCAAGGCCAGCAGAACGGAGTGCTGCGGCCATAGATTCTTCTACAGCATTCGAGACAGCATTTGAATTGGTGGAACTTCCCCCTGTGCCTTCCATGGTGTCACCGAACAGTAGCGGTTAACCGACCGGCATAAGCATTCCTTCTCCATGTACTTGAATTTACAACAGTATATTCAAAAGCCCCCTACCTAAGTTTCGTCTATGACTCAGCCACCATTGCGCGTTCTTGGGCTTTCTGGAGAATATCGACCGACATCAAAAAGTGGAATGTTGGTGAATCTAGCACTCGATTACTCCGAGTCCAAAGGTGCAGAAATCTTCTTTTGGGATTGTAATGAAAAGCCTTTGCCGTTTGTCGGAGAAGATGGATGCTGGGATAACCAAAACGTCAAGGATTTTCAAGAATTGGCAAATTCATGCGATGCCTTTCTCGTCTGTTCTCCAGAGTATCACGGCACGATGTCTGGGGTAATGAAGAATACATTCGATTGGCTTTATGATAAGCACATCGGAGGTAAGCCATTTGGACTAATGAGTACACTAGGTGGAATTCAAAACGCGAATACCCTCAATCACATGCGCATAATGTTGCGTTGGTTACACGCTTGGCCAGTTCCTGAACAACTGTCAATAGGTCACGTGAAAGAAGCGTTTAATGATGAAGGCAATCTCAC
>JASLVU010000222.1 GCA_030741225.1 Candidatus Poseidoniaceae archaeon
GCTGCCTCAGAGGTGGCGATTGGAGTTGGTTTTTGTGTCACGGGAATTTCGGTGATTGTCGCCTTCTTTTCCAGACGTCCAACACCAAGAACTTCCGCTTGCTGACGGGCCAATTCAGCAGCTTGTCGCCTCGGAAGGCTGACGAAGCATTTTCCTGGAATCGAGTTAGGAGGAAAGGGAAGATAGTACTTTTCAAGAGCAGGAAGAGAAGGATGACGAAAACAAAGAATACGTTGCGTTTCAAAAGAGCGTTGCGACGGTAGATTCATCGAGAAAGGCACTGACACAATTTCGATTGACGAACGCAACCAATGTTCATTGGTGATGAGATGTTGCATCCAAGGACCAAGGTCAGGACTGGATAAATCGACAAATTGAAACGATGCATCTCTTGGATTGAAGCCTTGTTTTTCCAGCAGTTGTGCCTCTTGTCGAGGCCTGTGGAATACAGTAAGAACCGGTTGTCCGTGTTCGACCATGTCTCCGTGGAGTTCCATTATTTTTCGCTCTTTACGCGGGCACATCAATAAAACCAGCATTCTTGCCGCTTTTTCATCCCAAATCTCTCCCCATCGAGATACGGCCTCGGTGGTGAGTTGGCCAATGGTCATGTCGGGAATCAATGCTGTTATACCCATGCTCGCACCGTACCGAGGGAACCGTCGATGCATTTAGGCCTACTGTAGTAACATTATCGCTCAGGTATTCGGTCTTCGATGAGTGCTTGCTCTGCCAACAAAAGAGTCCCACCTGAAGCCCCTCGAATTGTGTTGTGTGAATATGCAGAAAACGCAAGGTTGTAATGGTCTTTGACTTGTACATTACCGACGACAACCGCCATTCCTGTTTTGAGCGATTGACTCGGAAGTGGACAGGTTGAGAATTGAATGCCGTCGGACCATAGGTGGTTGTCTGCGTCGATTTCATCAACCAAATGTATCGGTCGAAGTGGTGTACTGGGGCAAAGCTTGAGTTGTTGACTCCAATCGTGATTTTTCAGTGCCATGATGATTTCTTGTTGTGAAATGGGTTGTTTGAATTCCACTTCGACGAAAACTTGGTGTCCATCACGACGCCCGACTCTTTGACACTTGACATCGACTTCAATTGAGGCAGGCACGACACCGTCTTCACCTCCTTCTCCCATGACATGGAGAAATTCTTGAACGACTTTTTCTGCCTCGCCTGGAATCTCAGGATCCGGATGTCCATTACGGGCATCTTCATCCTCAAGCAGCATCCACCCGGCTCCGGAAAGCGCCTGTTCGCTACGCATACTGACCTTGACGACATCCCATTGACGAAGTGCAGCGATTGGAACGGCCATGGGCACAAGTGTGCAATTCGTTGCGCATGCATGCATTCCTTTGGAGGAATTAAATTCCGACATGTGTTCAGGATTGATATCAGGAATGACCAGAGGGATGCCCAATTCCCTTCGAAAAGAACTCGCATTCGAAAAGACTGCTATGCCACAGTTGACCAGCACCGGTTCAATTTGATTGGCAACATCGCTTGGTAAGCAAGAAAAGGCAACTTCAATGCCCAGTGTCTGCAATTCTTTGACAAAAGATTCTCCAAGAATCTCCAAAACTTGTAAATGAGGGAGCGGGGGTCGTTCTTGTTCAAGCCTCCATGGAATTTCTTCCAATGATTTTCCCGCACTTGCAGCGCTGCCTCCAATTGCAGCCAACTCAAACCATGGATGGTTTGCTAAGCGTTGTTGCATTCGTTGCCCAACAAGACCCGAAGCCCCAAGAACAACAGCGGGTCTGCGTCGCATGAGATATGCTCTCAATGGAAAGATTTGAGTTTGTCTCTACCGGATGTTGAGATTTCCGTCTTCAATTCTTCTTTGGTGAGGGGTTGTGAACACCCGTCGAACCAGTAATTTTCGGAAAATATTCCATCCATCCTTCACTGAACCAAGTTTTGCTTCACCGAGGCGTTTACTGTAGCGAATCGGTATATGTGAGATTTGGAGTTCTTCTGCCGCACACGAAGTATACATCTCAGCTTCAATTTCAAATTTCATGGAATTAAGTTTGAGCATCGAGATGCTCTGTTTTGAAAATGCCCAATAACCTGAACACAGGTCGTTCATAGGTACGCCGTACAATGCGACGGCAATCCATGTCAAAATGTGGTTTCCAAAATAATTGGTTCTCGTCATTGCATCAGGATCCATTGCTCCCCTTAAGCGGTCACCGACCACAACATCTGCTTGTTCAAGTTTCTTTAGCAATTTCACCATTTCCTCGGGATGGTAGGTCCCGTCGGGGTCAAGCATGACCAAAGCATCGTAAGATTCTTTGAGGAAGTGAAGAAATCCTAATCGCATTGCTGCTCCCTTTCCTTTGCCCTGTTGTAGAATAAATTGGCATTTGTGTTCAAGCGCAATTTTCGAGGTCAAATCATCGCTACCTCCGTCGACGACCAGTACTTTCGCATCCCATCCCGATTGCTCCAATTTATCGTACGGCACTCG
>JASLVU010000223.1 GCA_030741225.1 Candidatus Poseidoniaceae archaeon
AGATCGGCATTATCGCCAATTCCGTCGTCGTCTGCATCTGACTGTTCGCTTGAGTCTAAAGGAAAGGCATCGTTTGGGTCTTCTACACCGTCATTATCATCATCTGGGTCGGCATTGTCATCGATGCCATCGCCGTCCGAATCAGTGGTTTGAGAGCCACCGCCATTATTCCCGCCACCAGGGTCCCCTCCTCCGGTGTTTCCACCGTCATCGTCATCGTCATCGTCATCGTCGTCATCGTCGTCATCGTCGTCATCGTCGTCATCATCGTCGTCGTCATCGATGTCATCGCACTCGTCATAGTCGCCATCTTCGTATTCGGGCTCACACAACGAATCTGCGATACAGCCTTGTTCGTCGTCCTCGTACTGATCTTCGCAGTAATCATCGTCGCGGCCACTGGCTGGATACCATGAATCATCATCGGTAAATGCGGTCAAAGAGGCAACCTCAACATAAGACAAGACAAACAACACGGAAAAAAGAAAAAAGAAATGCTGTTTAAGATTCATGTCCAACACCCTAGCGAGTTGCTACAACACAGTCCAAATGATTCTACAATAAAAGATTTAGGAGGCCCTAAATAATTGAAGTGACTGGAACAACCTGCAACAGAAGGTGAGTTCATGGGACAAGATGCGGAGTTTTACCACGATTTACTCGGCCGAGGTTATGATCCAAATCACGCAATGCTCTGTACCAAAGAAAAGTTTCCCGAATTCACTCTTTCACCGGAAACCTTTGATGACGAAATCGTTCAGGGTGGGGCGGAAATGGCCGGAAATCAAAGCCCTTACCAACCTTACATGCCCGTTCTTCATCAAGAAGCGACCACCGTGAATCAAATTAAAGACACCACTACTCAGATTTTTGAAAACCTCAAACAAAAGGTAGAGAACAGCAGATTACGAGATGTACGGGTTTCCAAAAAGGCCCTCCTTATGGCCTCTGGAATCGCCGGCTTACTCCTTGTCTCAACGGTACTAATCGTTCTTGCTAACGATGCTGGAGGTCCCATCGAAGGGAAATGGATGAACAATCAAGGCCAACGATTTGTTTTCTCCGACGACGCTACAGCTCAATTTCGTTCAAACAGTGATGCAATGTGGGATATTGATGGTTCTTCTCTCACTGTAGTTGCATCGGATTCCGGAAAGACCTACACTCACGTGTACCGATTTTCCGTTTCTGATAACGGGAAAGCAATGTGGTTGATGCCAGAAAAAATTACCGATGAGGCTGGGACGAATTATTTCGATATGCCTGGTTATACTCCCACATGCATGCTTTTACTCAAGTCAGATACGGCTCCCACACTTGTAGAATACCTCGAAAATGAACCTGGTTACGCTAATGACACACCTTATTGGTGTTTATCGAATGAGGGATGAAAACAATCCTCCTACGGATTCGGACAATCGTTCAAAAGACTCTTGTGCAAGATTCTTCCATGGGTGAGTTCGTTAGGAGGTTGGGTAAATCCAAGAACTCTGCAAAAAGATGGCACTATGTGACCTATGACCAACTTCACTCGGCATTGTTGCCTGAACATCAAAGTCCAACTGAACTCGGATTGGTCTTCATCGAAACAACATGGAAAGCTAACCAGATTCCTTACCACAAGCAGAAACTGGCACTTTTGCTATCAAATCAAAGAAATTTTGCCCTTGAAATGAAAAAGAAAGGGCATCCAATTCACTATGAATTTGGTAGTCAATCCTACGAACACATTCTCAAATCGATGTCAACGAAATTCCAAGAACTGAGTGTATGCGAGCCTGCAGAACGAATGCTTAGAATTCAATTGGAGCAATTGGATAAAATCGGTGCCATCAAAATATTGCCACATAAAGGCTGGCTTACTTCAAACGAGGACTTTGTGAAGTCAGTTGGCGAAAAACCGCCATGGAGAATGGACAAATTTTACCGCTACGTACGTAAATCCAAGAATATTCTAATGGATCAAAACAACAAGCCCGAGGGGGGAGAATGGTCGTACGATGACTTGAATCGCCAGCCTTGGGATGGAGCAGTTGAACTCCCACAATTGCCCACCTTTGATGCGAATCCAATAACAAACGAAGTGGTTGAAATGATTCAACGAAAGTTTAGTCATCACCCAGGACTACTTCAAATTGAAAACATTCCAAGCACATACGAACAAACAAAACAACTGTGGAATTGGGCAAAATCAAACGTCATGTATTGGTTTGGACCGTATGAGGATGCCATGACGACTGAACACAAGACGTTGTTCCATACCACAATTTCATCGCTCCTTAATCTCCATCGGTTATTACCAAGTGAAGCCGTCAATGATGCATTAGCGCTTGACATCCCACTAAATTCGAAAGAAGGCTTTGTTCGACAAATCATAGGATGGAGAGAATTCGTTCACCACGTTCATCGGCATACGGACGGATTCAATGCAAACGTCCCTGAAGAGAATCACCACATTCGATCTGGTGCTG
>JASLVU010000224.1 GCA_030741225.1 Candidatus Poseidoniaceae archaeon
CGTCCCAATGATTGAGAAAGGAAAGGCAATGGTGACTCACATTGATGGAGAAGAAGTTCACGCAATGAACATGAAGGACCATACCATGATGATTCTCCCCGTTGACCCTGACATTGAAGTTGCTTCAGGACAAGAGATTCTTTGGATGGAAGCACTTGGAAGATACAAAATTGAACGTTAAAACCGTGCTTTTTACAAATCTCAGAACTGTATGATTTTGCTACTTGACCGGTAGTGTATTCATAAGCCGTACGACCTCATCATGGTTTATGTCCGAAGTAGTTACTGCAACCGAGACCGATACTTTTTCTGTCCAAGAGGCGATAGAAAATATGAGCGACGTCGATAAAAAATCCTTGAAAAGTTGGTACTTTTTTGATTGGGCTAACCAGGCATATGCTCTTACTGTCATGACCGTCATTGCTCCACAAGTGATGTCGAACCTCTACAACTATGCAACAGGTACACAAACTGGTGACGCCTTTTACGCCCAAGTTTTGACATTTTCAATGCTCTTTGTTGTGATTACTGCTCCAGCACTTGGAGTCATTGCAGACCGAATGCCAATCAAAAAGAAATTACTCAAATGGTACACTCTAGCGGGAGTGTTGTTTACTGCATTGATGGGTGCTGCGCCGTATTTTGGTTCAGAAGGTTACAAAGTTATGGCAGTAATGTATGTCATTGGGACCGTTGGTTTCACCGGTGGAAACGTGATTTATTATTCGTTCATGCCATATCTCGCTGAAAAGCGTTGCATGGATCACGTATCCAGTAAAGGATATGCTTACGGATTTATGGGAGGCTCAATGCTGCTGATTTTCCACTTAGTTATGCTTCTAGGTCCTTTTGGATGGGACACAAACTTCAGACTAGCAGCGATATTTGTTACATCCGCATTATGGTGGTGGGGCTTTGGATATCTCATGTTCAAGTGGACGCCTGAACCAGAAATACCATCGACGATGGAGTGGGAAGGCATTGTATCTGCAACGAAGGTTGCTTATGGCCAAGTATTTACCACGTTCAAGGAGATAAAGAGATTCAAAATTCTCGCCATGTACCTTTTGGCATATCTCCTGTTCTACGACGGCGTCAACACGATAGCAAGTATGGCGAGTGCATACGGTGATTCTGTCCTTCGACTCAGTTTGCAATTGAATATTTACTTGCTTCTCACTGTCAACATAGTAGCAATTCCTATGACGCTGCTGTTTGGTAAACTGGCGAATGTAAAAGGAACGAAATTTGCTTTGATGCTATCGTTGAGCATTTATTGCTGTGTGGCAGTTGTGGCTGCAGGATTTGCTCCATTGGAACTGGATTCGACTGTAAAGGATGACGGTACAGTCGATGATGCAGAACGTTATGATTTCACTTTTACATGGAACGAAACAACAGAATTGTACGATATGGATACACTGTACGACAAAGGGTATGAAGGCTGGATCAGTGAAGACGGTGCTGGAGATGATGAATTTAGGGATGCTTATGAACAATATTTCCCAACACCTGACTATTCCGTTGACACTGCTTCGAGTTCCATCGGAAGTGGGATACTCATGTGCATCGTAATTCTTGCAATACTGGGAATATTCGGTGCAGGAATAATCTATATTCAAAATCTGGAAATGGGATGGAAAGGTGCTCTACTTGCATTCTTGCTGGTCGGCTCGGGTCTACTCGGCGTTTCAATGCTGGCTGAGGAACAAACAACTGTTGAACAAGAGATACCGGTCATTAATGCAGAAAATGCTACGGCTATGGTCGCTGCATTCAACGGTACATCTGAGCACCGTTGGTCAATTCTCTTCGTAGGCGGCCCAGTTAGCGGTAGCGATGAAATCGGGGACACTCACCCAACAAACATTGACCAAGGAGGATTGGCGGATGGCTACGCTTCATGGATGCGTTCGAATGTTTGGGCCCCACTTGGAATGGGAGTAACTGCCCAATGGATTACCCTTGGAATGTTTGTCGGTGTTGCAATGGGCGCTGCAGGCGCACAAGCTCGTTCGATGTTTTCCATGTTAATTCCAGAAACTCGTACCTCGGAGTTCTTCGGATTCTTTGGATTCCTTGGCAAATCTGCAGCAATGATTGGTACATTCTTGTACGCTCTTGCCAGCACACAATTTGATAGTCGTGTGGCAATCCTAACGATTACTATTGTCATCCTTATGGGAACCTTCCTTACCAGCCGAATTGACTTGGAAGAAGGAATGCGGGTTGCTGCAGAAGAAGACCGAATTGCGCGTCTTCAAGGCATGGATTCGGAACAGGGTACAATTGAGTGATTCTGTAAGTGAAAGTTATCATGGAGTGGAGAATATCTCATGAAAGCGTTCTACTTACTGCAAACTTTGGGCACTGTTGCTGTTATTTTCGTTATGATTCTTGTTTGGGGAGTACCTCTTGCACCAACGCTGCTCTTCTATG
>JASLVU010000225.1 GCA_030741225.1 Candidatus Poseidoniaceae archaeon
TACGTGCCTTTTCCACACCAATTTTCATCGGTAGCGTCGTTCGTTCTCCTTCATCAGCGAGCATGTCTTGACAATCCGTGACAATTTCTCGAGCGAGATTTGTGAAGAACACTACACCTGCAATGAGTAAGCACAATCGTGTAATTGAATCAACTGTTGCAGCACCGTACAAAATCACAGCAGCAACCATGAGCGATATCGAAATGTTGCCAATGAGGCCTTTGGATTTGGTTTCAGGTCCGAGGTCGTAAGTAAGCATGAGGATGACTGCCGAAAGGTAGATTGCTGCTAGTGGCCACCAGTTTGAATTGCTCTGCAACAGGCACCAGACTCCATAAATCATGCATGCGATGCTCACAAGCCACAATACGAGAACGAATTTTTTGGCCCCTTGAACAGTGATTCTTTGAGATGGTATGGGCCTATTTGGATGTGCTTTTTCGTCGATTGCAGCATCTTTGATATCGTTCATCGCATTACCAGCACCCATGAAGGTGAGTACTGCTAAAATTTGAACGACGATAGCAGAAATTTGCTCTGTGTCCAATGTTCCATTGAGTCCAAATAAGGCGCCAAGAGGAACGGTGACTGCAGCCAACACCATGTTCTTTGGACGCATCAACTCGATGTACGCCCGAACATCTGCCGACATGATGTCGCCTGTTGAACAAAGGTCTTGATTCCTTTGTTTCAAGCGCTGGCAATGGACCAAACACACACACGCATTCGAAATCCACCGATATCGGTCCCTTCATCGAATCCAACCTTGACGAATCTACGATCACGTGCCAAAACATTTCCAAGCTGGTTCATTGTTGCTCCCCAGCGGAATCGTTTGTTGACATGGTCGAGGATATCGGTTGTGTTCGCTTCACCGACTTCTGAGAGGTATGTCGAAATTTCTTGTCGTAGACGTTGAGTTCTTCCCATCAAGCCTCACCTCGTATTGCGTTTTGACTTCGTCGAGTTAAGCCGGCAACAGTCGTGCTGACCAATGATGGACCAGAGCCGCCTGGGCGATGCCATGGTTGCCACCCTACAGCGGCAAACCGAGATGGGAGTTTACCGCTGGGGTGAGCATAGAGTGTCGTTGACTTCTTCGACCATTCCGTATTTTCAAGAAGGTTTGAGCTCGGCGTTAGTTGGCTAAGGGTAATATTTTCTAGGGTGTTAGCGTTCTTGTGCATGAACCAAACTCAATGCCACCAGTATATCAAGCGAGGAAACACCCCTTTGTTGAAAGTTAATCTTTCAATGTCATGCAGCACCCTTCTTTTCACTTTCATGTTAAACTGAAAGTGAACTTAAATTGACCATTGATGGGTTTTCATGCATCGTTCTTAATCCGTGATGGCTAAATACGGGATAACGGTGGCACAAACACCCACGCTCGTATAGTGTAGTGGCCCATCATAAAGGACTCTCATTCCTTTGACCCGGGTTCAAATCCCGGTACGAGCACTCTCAGTTGACGCTTCTATAGTTTTACGCTTCGAAACGTTGCCACTCGGAATTCGAACCTTCGTTACGATACCATGAGGTTTCTTGACCGTCTGTATACCATTCGTATCCCTTGCCATCTGGGTTGCCTTGAGTCGTAATTTCGGGTTGCGCTGATTCAATACTTGGAAGGGATTTTTGCTCTGCTTGCATTGCTTGCTCAACCATTTGAGTTTGATCGTGCTGCTGCGGTTCAATGGATGATAGAGATTGATTCTGTGCCTCAAATCGGTCATCAAGTTCCGCGCGAAGTCGTTCCAAACGGATGCCTTGATGCGGACCAAGCATACGCAGCATCAGTGAGTATTCCCACATTCGGGCAACATCTTCGAGTTCATCGCGGGTTTGGGCTTCACGCAACAATGCTTCGTATTTGGCCGTCCGACCATTCCTCGTAGCGAAACCAAATCCAATCCACAAGGCAAGAGGGATTCCACCAAACATACCAATCAAGTCCCATGCACCAAGCCCAACAGCAGTTCCAGGAATCACAATTTCAAATGAATCAACGGGTTCGTCTGCAGAATTGAACGGGTCAAATCCAAGCCTTACCTCTTCGGTATCTGCCCAACCATCATTGTCGTCATCTGTGTCGGCATTGTCGCCTTCACCATCACCATCGTAGTCTGCCCATTCACGGGCATCTTCCGGGAATTGGTCGTTGACGTCGAGCACGCCATCGTTGTCCAAGTCACCAGGGCTCGGAAGTTTTGGCAATGGGTCAATCGAATCGTTGTAGCCATCGTTGTCAAAGTCATTGAGGAACGGGTCTGCGTTTGTTCCACTTTGGTTGTCACCAAGTCCGTCTCCATCTTCATCAAGCCATTGAGTCGGGTTTTGTGGGAATTGGTCATACAGTCTTCCAGCTGGATTATCTCCGTATCCATCACCGTCTTCATCGGACCATTGAGTCGCATCAGTGATGAAGG
>JASLVU010000226.1 GCA_030741225.1 Candidatus Poseidoniaceae archaeon
GTCACCGCTCTACTTGTTTTATTGACTGCATCTCCTGTTGTCGCTAATTCACTCACTCCAAATACTCACTCTCCGGCGAACTATGATATTCTCAGTATCGATGCTTATGTGACAACGAAGTTCACTTCTGTTGGGGATTCGATAGAAATTTATGCACTCACAAAGGGTCATTCTGGTACTCCGCAATCGACCAACACGGTCGTCACTGCTGACATTGTTCATTATCCAGAAAACGACCCACTTGGAATAATTACTCAAGGCGAGATACCAAGCAATCCAGTCGTCGTTGACACCGTCGTGCTTACGCCATCTGGTTTGCATGAAGATGATTCCTCAATCATGAAATGGGAGGGCGATTATACCGTTCCTCTCGATGCATTAGGTGGTGTTTACGGTGCCAGCATTACCGTTGAAGAGTCCGGTGTTCAAGCAACAGACAACCCAACGCAAGTTCCTGAAAAAGTCATTTCGGAAATTGAAGAAGTTCTCCAAACAGTAGATACAACATGGGATTCGGCCAATCCCACCATGGAGATGAAGGCGGTTTTCGATAATCTCAATTCGTCTGGTAACGCGCTTAGTGGTGGATGGACAGAATTTGTAGAAGACGCAACAGCTCAGCCGGGACTTGGCGACAGTGCGCAGTTGTGGAACAACATGATTGCAGCCGGTTACAACAATCCCTCCTACGATTTAGAAGACGGGGCACAATTTTTGGAAGCGTTGATGGAATTTTTGGATTCTGATGATTTGGATGCTGGAATGGCTTTCCTAACGGGATTGTTTGTCTACGGCAATGAATTCCCTCTACCGCGAACCGTCAACGATTTTGGTCCAATGGCCGATTATATCTCCACTTTCGACCCGATTGAAAATTTCACTCGATTTTCAGGAACCGAGAACTTTTCTGCAGCATACGACGCAATGCTTGGAAGCAATGAGTGGGATGCTATGAGCAACGCTCTTGACAATCTCTCGAACAACACGATGGTGTTTGAATCGTTCCAAACCGTTCTGCGAAACATTGCCCTGTTATCGGTCTCTACGCATCCTGATGCCATCATTGCCGGATTTGAAGCGTGGATTGAACCTCTCACGGGTGATGATTATGACAACATGACACCGTTCCAAAAACTCGTTGTCAGTTGGTCACAGATGGATGTCACCATTTCAGACCTTGACGGTGATGATTTCCCTGATGAAGTTCTTTGGGAATACGAGTTGTTGTTGAACACATCTGAAGGTTTGCAATGGCAAGCAAAGATGGACACTTCTTATCCACATGTTGGTGATGGATTTGATGATTTCAATGGATTTGATGTTGAGTTGTTGGCAATTCTCAAAGACACTGTAGAAGACCCAGCTTGGGAACAGGTTGGAGATGCAGTGAATGAGTTTGGCTCTTGGGTATCCAACGCTTCTTTCGACCGTGAACTTGAATGGGAATACGATTACGGTGATGAAGAAGATGAAGACGAAGATGATGACGATAGTGAAGATTCTGGAGACGAAGAATCGGAAGAAGATTCTTTCCAGTACGTGGTTTTTGATGACCTTCATCCTATGCAGACATCCATGCTCAACAAACACATTTTGGACCTTGGGTTTGAACTCATGATAGACGGTCCATGGGATTCACAAACCGATTATCCAAACGACTTCAACATGACTGTTACCGATTCGACCAACGATGTAACCAATGTTGTTCTTACAAGAGATGCAGATGGTCACAACCGATACTTCGGCCGATTTACCGCTGAATCATTGGGAGAGAATACATACAGTTTCAGTCAACCCTTGGAGGCATACAGACCGGCTTGCGCCGATCAAGGTTGTACAGTAGAATCTTCTCGTCTTGAAATTAACAGCCTGCGTCCAGGTCTTCTCGAAGATATGACAACAGAGGTTAACGATGAAATATTCCTTGTTTCAGCCATTGGTGTTCTCGTCAATCAATCCGAGACCACCCTTGTCAATCAACCCTACTTTGTAGAATCTACCACTTACGATGCGGCATTAGGAGCCTTAGAGGGAGCCGAAATTGATAGCGCAGTACTGCGTATTTCTCCGGGCCTAGCTGAATCAGCCGTTTCGACCTTGTCTCCCGAAGGAGATTTAGAAATCTCATCACAGTCCCCTTCGACTCTTCGTGCAGTTTATTCAGGCAACGATGTTGATGGCCAACTTTCGGTAACCATCGAGCCGCGTCAAGAAGACAGAGAAGGAACCGATATGACCGATGATATGGGGTCTTTCCAGGGAGAATTAACTCTGGATGGAGATGCATACGGTTGGGACGCTTCTTCTGAATTATCAAATCAAGTCTCTCTTTCAAACCGAGGTGTTGCCTTGATTACCACCAGTGGAACGACAAACAACGGATTGGAGTTCAGTTTTTCAAATGAAATGCCACTACCTG
>JASLVU010000227.1 GCA_030741225.1 Candidatus Poseidoniaceae archaeon
ATCTGTTTGAGGTGCATGGAGCAACATGGTCAAGAAAATCTTCACAATCAATACCGACATCGCGAAAGCAGAACTTGGGATACCGACCATTGACTTTCCAAAATATACGACTCAAATCATCAATCTGGCCGGGAGCAATTCCGCGGCTACACGTCCAAAAATGGTCGGGCAAATGAGTGATTTAACTGTCGAATCCGGTGCCTCCACCTTGGAAGAATGGCGCACATTCTATCTCAACCGAAGACCCGATGCACACGTAGCTGCGGCTGATAAAATCGAAGACATGGTTGAAAACCTTCGCGAGGCAATGGAATACATCGATCGTGAAATGATTGACAAGTGGGTCGATGATCTTCTCATTAACAAGACATACTACGGCTTTGCAGCCCAAACCATTGTACTCGAACAACTCTCCATGCGACTTGATTTACCTTTACGACAGGCAACGCCTGAAGACGAATCTCAGGGAATCGACGGCTACCTTGGCGGGCAGCCTGTGTCTGTTAAACCATCCACATACAAGCAAAAGGCGCTCTCAGAGAATATTTCTTGTCCCATCATCTATTACGAAAAGAAATCAAATGGAATTCGAGTTGATGCGTCCGAGGTGATCTGATGCCTCAAGCCAAACCTGAGTTTGTGCTAAACCACGTCATGAATCGATTCCAGTTAAATTTCAAACGGAATGTAGGCTCGACCTCTGATTCCATCCGAGAATGTAGGCCAAGTACCTTGGAAGAATGGAAAGATTACTACTATGATAACGTCCGGTCAAGTGACCATATAGACAGTTTGGGGGAACGTCTCTATGAAAAGATATCAGAAGTCGTTTCGGAAGAAAATAGATTCCATCCAAATCTTTTGGACCAAATTGACGAGGAAATGTGTATAGAATATATGCACAATTTAGTCATTAATCGAACATGGAATGGGTATGCACGTGAAGAAGGCCTGATTTGAGGGGATAGGTTGAATTCGATAGATGGTATAGAATTTACTGATGCTCCCTCGGAAATAGAGGGCTCTCCCTACTATATCGACAAGTGGGCGCTTGTGAATGGATATTGGATAGGCATTCAAGTAAAACCAAAGAGCTACGCCTCATCTTCAATTTCGATCTATGCAGGTGCCGCTATGTCAGGAATGAAAAAGGCTCACAAAAAGTTCCAAACTGACTTTGGTGGTAAGGCATTCATCGTCGTGCTAGAAAAAGGAGATGTAATCGATCCCAACAAGCGCCGACAGATCATTGAGGAGATAAGAAGACTCCAGGGCTTCTCGGAAGGACCGCACCAATAGCCCATTGTGTCAAAGACTAGAACCATTTTCCTTTGGGAAATTCAATTTTGAGTTCTTTTTCTTGAGAAGTCATAACTTTGATTTGATGATGTTCATTGAAGTGTTTGACAACTTTGCCGCTTGCTTCTCTTGTTACGACGAATGCCTTATGATCGTCTAAACGCTGTTGCTGGCGTTGTCTGCCCCATTCCACTGCAGCAGCCTTAGTTTCCTCAATTGTTTCTTCAAATGTCGGGTCTATTTCGTAACCTATGCTGTTTCGTTGAAGAGCGATTGCGGCGGCGTGTGTGCTCCCAGTCCCCATGAACGGGTCAAGAACAGTGTCTCCTCGCACAGAAAGCATTGCAATCAGTCGGAACGGGAGTTCGAACGGATAGGCAGCGCTACGTTCACGGTTTTCTTTTCCACCGAGTTTTTGTTTCGTTCCTTTCAAATCCCAGAGGTCCGAAAACCAAACATTCCGTTCTTCCCAGAAGAAGGCTGACTCTCGCCTGTTCTGTTTCTCTTCCTTCGTTTTGAATTGACGCTTTCCACCTTTGCGATAGATGGCGATGTATTCGTGCTCATACGTAACATAAGCACCTGCTGGAAGCATACCTGATCCCATGAACTTGTTCGGTGCATTCGATTGTTTTCGCCACAGGATATCAGGGAGTGGCGTGAACCCAAGCGCTCTCATTTTCACATCAATTCGAGCCCTGTTGGTGTACATTGCAAACCCCCCACCAATGCTTCGAGTCGCATCTCCAATATTGATGCAAACAAAGCCCCCTTCGGAAGTAACTCGGTGACATTCAGCCCAAACCTTGTCCATGACAAGGTGCATCTCTTCGAAAGCACCCCAGCCGTCATCATTAGCAAGTAACTTGGTTATTTCCGGATTTGATTTCGCAAAAATCTCATCCCACATTTGAATCATAGGATAGGGTGGCGAAGTGACAACAAGATTGACCGAACCGTTTTCGAGTTGATTCATCTTTGCTGCATCTACGAAATGGGTGGTGTGCTCCGTAGCCATATCACCAAGGGCTTGTCGACCACACATTAAGTCTGCCTTTACTGACTGTGCCATGGTTTGACTCCCCAATT